>NZ_JAYMZR010000077.1:0-36305 GCF_035828615.1 Streptomyces sp. H27-D2
CCGCAACGGCACCTTCTACGAACCCCGCACCGCCAAGAACGTCGAACTCGCCGCATGAACCCGACATGGACGAATCATCACAAGACAGGCAGCTCGGGGTTGACGAAAGACATAGGGGCACCCCCCCCGAACCGCCCCGCGCCTACCCCCGGCGCCTACCCCCCGAACCCCACAGCCAACGGCATCCGCAACCCCAACGGCGGCGGCGCAGCCAACGCATCCGTGACCGGCCGCGAATACCCCCGCCCAGCCAGCGACCCGAGCACGAAGTCGACGGCCAACGCCTGGACTTCGGAGCGATGCTGATGCAGGGAGTGCCCGTCCGAGTGGACCTCGAAGCGGCAGGTATCGCGATTGGCCTTCTTCGCGCGTTCGGCGAGCCGGTACGACAGGTCAGGATCGGTCCGCTGATCGTTCGTGCCGTGGACGATCATCACCTGTCGTCCCACCAACTGCTTGACCGGTTCGGGTTCCGCCGCGTCGGCGACGGGCGGCAGCCAAGGAGAGATCGCCAGCACCGAGTTGACCGCAGGATGCCCGGCGGCCCACAGCGCGGCCCGGCCGCCCAGCCCCGTACCGGCCAGACAGACCGGCACGTCGCCGTAGCGCCGCAGCACCTCGTCCGCCGCCCATTCCGCGTCGTGCGCGGTATGCGCGGCGGCCCCGTTCCAGCCGCGGCAGCGGTAGTGGACCAGGTGTACGACCAGCCCCTCGGCCCGCCCCGCCCGCTCCAGCCGCCGGGCCAGCGGACGCAGGGCGGCGACGCTGAACGAGGAGGCACGCCGGGTGCTCACCGGCTCACCGCCGGGAAGCAGCAGCACCACACCGCTGATCGTCCGGTCGCCCTCAGGGACACCCGAGGAACCGGAGGCCAAGGCGCCCGAGCCCCGTCTCTGCCCGAGCCCCGATGCGCGCTCTATCGCGCGCCCCATCGCGCGCTCCGTCACACGCGCTGTCACCCGCGCCGTCGCGCGCCCCGTCGCGCGCCCCAACCGAGCGCCCCGAACCGGCAATGCTTGCTGAGACATGGCAGAACGATGGCAGACGCGGAGGTGTACACCACCGCGCCGGAGGGTCACCATTCTGTATCTATCCGAGAGATCTACGCGCGTAGGCGCTAGAGTGCCGAGATGACGAGCCAGACCCTCAAGCACGCGACCCCCGAACAGATCCGCCGCGCACCCAAGGTGCTGCTGCACGATCACCTCGACGGGGGCCTGCGCCCCGGCACCATCGTCGAGCTGGCCCGCGAGACGGGCTATGACGGATTGCCGGAGACCGATCCGGACAAGCTCGGCATCTGGTTCCGCGAGGCGGCCGACTCCGGCTCGCTGGAGCGCTATCTGGAGACGTTCGCGCACACCTGCGCCGTCATGCAGACGCGCGAAGCGCTGGTCCGGGTCGCCACGGAGTGCGCCGAGGACCTCGCCGCCGACGGCGTCGTCTACGCGGAGATCCGTTACGCCCCTGAGCAGCACCTTGAAGGCGGGCTCAGCCTCGAAGAGGTCGTCGAAGCCGTGAACGAGGGCTTCCGGCAGGGCGAGCGGCTGGCCCGCGAGGACGGCAACCGGATCAGGGTCGGCGCGCTGCTGACCGCGATGCGGCACGCGGCCCGCGCTCTGGAGATCGCCGAACTCGCCAACCGCTACCGCGACCTCGGCGTCGTCGGCTTCGACATCGCGGGCGCCGAGGCGGGCTTCCCGCCCACCCGGCACCTCGACGCCTTCGAGTACCTCAAGCGCGAGAACAACCACTTCACGATCCACGCGGGGGAGGCCTTCGGGCTCCCGTCGATCTGGCAGGCGCTGCAGTGGTGCGGCGCGGACCGGCTCGGGCACGGTGTGCGCATCATCGACGACATCGAGGTCGCCGAGGACGGCTCGGTCAAGCTCGGCCGGCTCGCCTCGTACGTCCGGGACAAGCGCATCCCGCTGGAGCTGTGCCCGTCGTCCAACCTGCAGACCGGCGCGGCGGCCTCTTACGAGGAGCACCCGATCGGACTTCTGCGGCGGCTGCATTTCCGCGCGACGGTGAACACCGACAACCGTTTGATGAGCGGCACCAGCATGAGTCTCGAATTCGAGCACCTGGTACGCACCTTCGGTTACACACTGGACGACATGCAATGGTTTTCTGTCAATGCGATGAAGTCCGCCTTCATTCCTTTCGATGAACGTCTCGCGATGATCAATGACGTGATCAAGCCGGGATACGCCGAGTTGAAGTCGGAGTGGCTGTTCCGCCAGACGGTCACCACACCCGCCTTCACCAGCGGTTCCAAGGGCGCGGAAGGCTGATCGTACGAATTGCGAATGCGGCCGTGAGTATCAACTCGCGGCCGCTTTTCGTTGTTTGCACAGGGTTGTCGGTGCTTGCAATGGGTGAGTTCGCGTGACTACGTTGCAGTGCCGCTCAAGCCCCCATCACGAGGATGATTTTCGATGAAGCAGGGAACCATCAAAACTCTCGGTGTCGTCGCGCTCGGCGCCGCAGCCGCCGTCGCCGCAGCAGGCAGCGCTTCCGCCGCCGGCACCAGTCTCGACTCGGTCGTCGGCTCGGTGCACTCGCTCCCGGTCCAGCAGGTCGCCAAGGTGATGCCGGGAGTGGTCAACTCCCTGGAGTCCGGCACCCACGCGCTTGGGGACGCGGTCAAGGGCAAGGGCGGCAAGGGCAAGGGCGGCAAGAGCCCGGTCGCCAGTCTGATCGGGGGCCTCCCGCTCGGCAAGGCGGCTGGCGGCCTCGGCGGCTGACCACCTGTGACTCCCGCGTACCGCTCACCGGAACCGGTGGGCGGTTCGCTGCGTCGTATGCCAAGATCGCGCATGGTCGGCAGCACTGGTCAAAATACTGGTCAACTGCTGGCCGAACATTCATCAACGGGGTACGGGAGCACAGCACATGCGAGTAAAGGCGACCGGGCTTGCCGCACTGGTCACGATTCCGGCTCTGCTCCTGGCCACGGCCTGTAGCAGTGACAGTTCCGGCAGCGGAGACAAGAAGAAGGACCAGGGACAGGAGTCGGCCGACGAGGCCGCCAAGCCCGCCGCGGCGACCGGCACCACCCTGACCAAGGCGCAGTTGGACAAGGCCGTCCTGGCGAAGGGCGACCTCGCCGGCTTCGCCGTCGCGGCGAGCCCGTCGAAGACCGACGAGAACCCGAAGGTCGACTCGCCGCAGTGCCAGCCCATCATCGACGTGATGGCGGAGAAGGCCAGTCCGAAGGTCAAGGACGCGGTGAACCGCGGCCTGAGCAGCAAGGCCACTCCGGGCATCGGCTACGCCGACGTGCTGCGCTCGTACACGGCGGAGGACGCCCAGCAGACCGTGGCCGACCTCAAGAACGCGCTGGTCGGGTGCGCTTCCGGCTTCGGCGCCGTCTCGCAGGGCCAGAAGGTGAAGTACAGCGACGTGAAGCAGATCCAGCTCGCGAAGGCGGGCGACGAGTCCGTCGGCTTCCAGCTCACCGGCGAGGGCGGCGGGCAGAAGATCCCGCTGAACTACGTCGTGGTGCGCGAGGGCGCGACGCTGGCCATGTTCATCGGCATGGACCTGGGGGCCAAGAAGCCCGTGAAGGTCCCGCAGGAACTGGTGAACAAGCAGGTCGAGAAGATCGCCGCCGTCAGCGGCTGACCTAAGGCAGGGCTTGCCGCCACGGCACCGCACGCCGTCCTGGGCCGGCGCACGCCGCCGACACCGCACCGTGCCCCCGCCCCGTACCGTCCTCACGGACCGGATGGGGGCGGGGGCGCGGCCGTGTCCCGGCACCGCGGACCTTGGAGGGGCTCGGCCGGGACGGCTCTGCGGCGGGTGCAGCCAGGCTGCGGCGGATGCCGCCGAGCTGCGGCGGCCGCCATCAGGCCTGGGCAGATGCCACCGAACCTCGGCGGACGTCACCAAACCTGGACGGATGCCCACCGAACCTCGGCGGGCGTCACCAGGCTTCGCGATAGTCCTTCTCCGCGGGCAGCAGCGCCCAGAGCGCGAGGTAGAGCAGGAACTGCGGACCGGGCAGCAGACACGAGATCAGGAAGATCACCCGCATCGTGTTGGCCGAGGTGCCGAAGCGCTGCGCCAAGCCCGCGCACACTCCGGCGATCATCCTGTTGCTACGGGGGCGGACCAGTGCGGCGGACATGGTGGGTACTCCTAGTCGTCGGCTCGGGAAACTCTTTCGATGTCTCCAAAGTAGTTTCCCGGCCCGCCGAGGCGCGTCGCTCTAGGGTGCGATACCGACCCTGGGGATCGTCGGGGTAGCCCCCTGCGGGGCGTCATCCCGAGGGAGGGCGGTGCTGTCGGCGAACCGGTCCCGCAGCAGGAGGGGCCTGTGACCAGGGGCGCGCTCCCGGCGGCGCAGCCCGGCCCGCGCGGCGGGGACCAGCAGCAGATGCGCGAGCGCCACCCCGACCGTGTTCAGCAGGACCGCGTCCACGTCGACGACTCGACCCGGTACCCCGGTCTGCGCCACGGTGATCGCCAAGGACACCAGCGCGCCGGTGCACACCGTTCGGGCGAGCGAACCGAGCGGTGGGGACTCCAGCCGCCCCGTCGCCATCGGCAGCAGCACACCCAGCGGGGCGAGCAGCAACAGTCCGGACCCCAGACTCTGCGCGGCCTGCCAGGGCGCCAGCAGCAGATCCGCGCGGATGCCCGCCAGCGGATGGAGGTTCGGCGCGGTCACCCACGGCACGGTCAGCGGGCGCAGCGTCAGCCAGCCGACGACGAGCAGATGCGCCGCGAGGAGTACTCGACCGGCGACGCGGAAGCGGGAGGCGGTGATGCCGCCGGAGCCAGGACGCTGCACGCTGAGGAGGACGACGGGGGCGGGGGATACGGTTCCGCCTCGTCGCCGCGGGTCAGGATGAGGGGGTTCGGCTCGGTTCGTCGCCGCTGTCCGGGCCGACCGGGTTGTCGGCGCTGTGCTTGCCGTCGGCGCTGCCCTTGCCATCCGCGCCATCCGCGCCGTCCGCGCCGTCCGCGCCGCCCGTACCGCCCGTACCGCCCGTACCGCCCGTGGGCTGGAGACTGCCCGAGGTCGGCGCGCTGTCCGGGTGGGTGCGCAGTTCCTCGGTGCACTCGTAGCGCCGCAGCGGATTGCCGCCGGGGCCGCCGAGCAGCACCCTGCGGTGCTCGTCGGCCGCCGCCGTGTAGGAGTACGAGCAGACGAGCTGGGCGAGGGCGAAGGGCGCGAGCTCGTCGGGCAGCCGGCTGAGCCGCAGCGCGCCGGACGGGTCGTCCCGCTGCGGTCCCGCGACCGCGAGGCCGTCGGGCACGGCGCTGGAGAACCCGGCCTCCTGCTCGGCCGGCGCGGGCTCCTCCTGGAGCTCGCCGAGCAGCGCGCGGGCGATGCGCAGCCGGTCGGCGGCGTCCGGCGAGTCCGCGGAGTCGTGCTTCGCGGGCGGCCGGACGGTCCGGTACACCGCTTCGATCTGCGAGCCGCACACCAGGAAGACCTGGACGGGCGTACGGGCCGGGCCGTCCGGGGGCACGCTGTCCGACGGCACGTCGCAGGAGGCGCGGGCGGGCGCCTCCCCGGCGTCGACGGGCACCGTGGTGCCGCGGATGCCGCACCCGGCGGTGGCGGCGAGCAGCAGCAGCGCCAGTACGGGCAGGGCGCGGCCGGCGAGCCCGGGGCGCGCGGGTCCCGGGCGGGCGGGGCCCGGTCGCACGGGCGGCCCCGGGCGCGCTGACCCCGGGCGCGGCAGGCTCATCGCTTGTTCTCCTCGTCGGCGGGCGGACCGGTGTGCGGACGGCAGTGCGGTCCGGCGGTGTCGGGTCCGGCGCTGTCGTCGTCGTCATCGTCGGCGATCGGGTCGAGATAGGAGTCCCGGGGCAGCCGCAGGGTGAAGACCGCGCCGCCCTCGGGGGAGTTCGCGGCCGTGATCCCGCCCCCGTGGATGTGCGCGTTCTCCAGCGCGATCGAGAGGCCGAGTCCGCTGCCCTCCGACCGGGGCCGCGAGGCGCTCGCCTTGTAGAAGCGGTCGAAGACGTGCGGCAGCACGTCCTCGGGGATGCCGGGGCCGTGGTCGCTGACCTCGATGACCAGCTCGGCGCCCTCGGTGCGGACCGAGACCTTGACCGGCGAGCCGCCGTGCTTGAGGGCGTTGCCGATCAGGTTGGCCAGCATCACGTCGAGCCGCCTGGGGTCGAGCCGGGAGGTGATGCCCCGCTCCGCGTCCAGCTCGACCGCGTCCAGCCAGGCCCGCGCGTCGACGCAGGCGGTGACCATGTCGGCGACGTCGACCTCGTCGATGACCAGCCGGGCGGTGCCCGCGTCGAAGCGGGTGACCTCCATCAGGTTCTCCACCAGCTCGTTCAGCCGCCGCGTCTCGCTCACCACGAGCTGCACGGCGGGCTTGATCATCGGGTCGAGGGAGTCCGCCTCGTCCTCCAGCACCTCGCTCACCGCGGTGAGCGCGGTCAGCGGGGTGCGCAGCTCGTGGGACATGTCCGCGACGAACCGGCGGCTCGACGACTCGCGGGCGCTCAGCTCCTCGACGCGCTGCTCCAGCGATTCGGCGGTCCGGTTGAACGTCCGGGACAGATCGGCGAGTTCATCGGTCCCGGACACCCGCAGCCGGGTGTCGAGCTTGCCCTCGCCGAGCCGCCGGGCCGCTTCGCCGAGCCGCTGCACGGGGCGCAGCACGGTCGAGGCGGCGGCCTGCGCGAGCAGCGCGGAGCCGATCAGGGCCAGCGCGGTCGCGATGCCCAGCGACCAGGCCAGCGAGTTGAGGTCCTCGCGCTCGGAGGCGAGGGACTTGAGCATGTAGCCGGTCGGCCCGCCGCCGATCATCTTGGCGCCGCCGACCAGATAGGGGTCGCCGTGCACCGTTATCCGCTGCCAGTACAGGTGGTACGGGAAGGCGTTGGAGCCGTCCACAGGCCGCTTCTTGTCCACTGCGGTCCGCAGCGCGTCCGGCACATTGGCCAGGGTGAACAGGGCCGTGTCGGAGGAGACGGCGCACGGGCTGCCGTCGCTCCCGCGGTCGATCAGCACGACCTCGTAGCGCTGCGTGGTGTTCGCCATCTGCGAGGCGACGGACTGCAGCTCGTCGCACCGGGGCTGCGGCGGCAGCGAGCCCGCGTCGTCCTCCAGCGAGCGCCGGAAGTCGTCGAGCGCCGCGTTCTGGGTGCGGGTGAGCACCGCGTCGCGGTTCAGCCAGTAGGCGATGCCGGACGCGGACACCGCGGCGGTCAGCGCGACCAGCGCGAAGACGATGACGAGCCGCAGCCGCAGACTGGTCCAGCGCATGCTCGCCTGGACCAGCTTCCTGGCCGCCAGCCAGCCGCGCAGCCGACCGCGGGACCGGCCGACAACGGGGTCGGGCTCCGCCGCGGACGCCGGAGCCTGTTCCGAGGCCAGGCCCGCAGTGTGCTCCGCGGGCCTGCCCGGGGAAGGCTCGGTCACTGAGGGGTGTCCAGCCGGTACCCGACGCCGCGGACCGTACGGATCAGCGTCGGCGACGACGGCACGTCCTCGACCTTGGCGCGCAGCCGCTGCACGCACGCGTCGACCAGCCGCGAGTCGCCGAGGTAGTCGTGCTCCCAGACGAGCCGCAGCAACTGCTGCCGGGACAGCGCCTGTCCGGGCCGGCGGCTCAGCTCCAGCAGCAGGCGCAGCTCGGTGGGGGTGAGTTGCAGGTCCTCACCGTTCTTGGTGACGGTCATCGCCGAGCGGTCGATGACCAGGCTGCCGAAGGCCGCCGAGTCGTTCGACTCCCGCTCGCCGCGCCGCATCACCGCGCGGATGCGGGCGTCCAGCACCCGCCCCTGCACGGGTTTGACCACGTAGTCGTCGGCGCCCGACTCCAGACCGACCACCACATCGATGTCGTCGGTCCGGGCGGTCAACAGGATGATCGGCAGCTGGTCGGTGCGCCTGATGCGCCGGCACACCTCGAATCCGTCGATGCCGGGCAGCATCACGTCCAGCACGATCAGGTCCGGGCGCTGCTCGCGCAGCAGTTTCAGGCCGTCCTCGCCCGTCGCCGCGGTCACCACTCGGTGGCCCTGGCGGGACAGACCCAGTTCGAGGGCCGTGCGGACAGCGTCGTCGTCCTCGATCAGCAACAGGAAAGGCACGTTGGTCATTCTGTCTCATGGGGCCCCACGAGTTCGACCGTTGGAGCGCTCCCACGTGGTTCGCATACGGCGAACCGCCGGAAGAAAGCTCCTGTGACAGGCCTGTGACAGTCGGCAGACACCCCCATGAAACTGACCGGGCAATCTTTTGGTCACCGGTCGGAGCCAGGCCGGAAAGCACACAGACCGAGCAGACTCCACCGACGGGGGGCGCAACATGAACGCACTGCACACCGGCATCACCAGCGCAGTTGTTCACACACGCCTGCACACCATCGGCCGGAGTCTGGAGAAGTCCGGTGCTGTGAGCGGGCGGGGGTGCGCTCGCGGCACCGGGCGTCAGCGGCCGCCGTACATGGTGGCGATTGACGCTCCCACGGGGGGCAACGGGGGAAGCACTACCGGGGGGGACGACGGGGGAAGCGGTAGCGGGGGCGCCGCATCTCTCGGCAGTGGCGTGTACGGGGAGGTGCGGGGGGAGCGGAGCACCGGGTCGGAAGCGGAATTCACCGCCTACGTCCAGGCGCGCCGGGCCTCCCTGTACGCCACCGCTTATCACCTGACCGGCGACCGGTTCGAGGCCGAGGACCTGCTGCAGAGCGCGCTGTTCTCGACCTACCGCGCCTGGGACCGGATCAGCGACAAGGCGGCGCTCGGCGGTTACCTGCGCCGCACCATGACCAATCTGCACATCAGCGCCTGGCGCCGGCGGAAGCTCAACGAATACCCGACCGAGGATCTGCCGGAGACGGTGGGCGACCACGACGCGATGCGCGGCACCGAGCTGCGCGCCGTTCTGTGGCAGGCCCTCGCCCGGCTGCCCGAACTGCAGCGCACCATGCTCGTGTTGCGCTACTACGAGGGCCGTACGGACCCGGAGATCGCGGAGATTCTCGACATCAGCGTCGGGACGGTCAAAAGCAGCATCTGGCGCTCACTGCGCCGGCTGCGCGAGGACCAGGTGCTCAGTTTCGGCCGGGACGAGGAAGAGTCCTTCGGCGAACTGGTCGCCTGACCACGGGGGAAGCGGAGCTTGTCCTTCGGGGGAGGGGCAGGGGGCCGTCGTTCGGGGGAGCGGCGGATGCACGGGGGAGTACGCAGTGAGGCCGGGCGGCTGCCCGGCCTCACTGCTGTTTTTTTGCTGCTGTTCTGCTTGCGCGCTTGCGTGCGCCTACGTGGCTGGGTGGCTGCGTGCACCTGTGGGCAGCCGTGGCTACGTGCCTACGCGGTTCCGCTCCGCGTTCACGGCGGCTATCCGGGCCAGCGCCTCGTCGCGTCCGCAGGGGTGCGCGCCGAGTGCGGTCTGCCGCGCCACGATCGCCCGTTCGGCCCGCATCAGCCGCCAGCCCCGCCGCAGCAGCACGGTCACCGACTTGCGGCCCTCGCGCAGATCGCGCGCGAGCCGTCTGCGGAAGGTGGTGGAGGGGCGTCCGTGCAGGCACAGTGCGTCGGCGAGCAGGCCCAGTTCACGGCAGCGCGCGATGATGTCCGCGGCGAAGATGCCCTCCGCGACGAACAGGGGCGCGCGGCCGATGTCGAGCGCCCCCTCGGAGATGCGCGCGCTGGTCGCGATGTCGTACACCGGAACCGTCGTGCGCCCCGTACGGCACAGCGCGCCCAGCGCGGCGACGGCCGCCGACGCGTCCCAGGCCAGCGGCGAGTCCCAGTCCGTGCCCGCGCCGTGCGGCAGCCGCGGCAGGGTCGCGTCGTCGCCCTCTTTGTAGAAGTCGTCGAGATTCAGCACCGGCAGTCCCGTGCGGGCGGCAAGGGATGACTTGCCGGATCCGGACGGACCGGTCAGCAGGATGGCGCGCGCGGCGGGGGGCTGGGAGCTCACGGGGAGCCATTCTCCCGCATTGGGCCGTACGGGGTATCCCAGGGGCGTGACGTAGGGTCGCCCGGCGCCGCTCGACTACGCTGCGTTGTCGATCGATTACGCAACCGAGATTCTCTGGTAGGTGGCCCATGGCCTCGCACACACGTCCCAAGGTTTCGGCCGTTCCGCGCACACTGCTGCGCGCGGGGCTGATCATCACGGCGGCGGCCGGCGCGGCGCTCGGCGCCACCGGTGCGGCCAGTGCCGACGAGGCGGCGGGCCTCGATCTCGGCCGGGTGTCCAGCCAGGCCCTGCTGGGCGGGGTGGAGCACGGGCTGGCCGGCGGCGTCGGGCCGATCAAGCATCTTCAGATCTACCCGCTCGCCCGGACCGGCGTGGACCCGCTGGACAACGTCGTGGGCACCCAGATCGCCGACTTCAAGCCGATCAGCACCGGCCCCGTGACCGCACCGCTCACCAACGGCGGCGCGCTCGCGGACCTGCCCCTCATCGGCCCGGTCGCCTCGCTGCTCCCCGGCTGAGGTGCTGCCCGGCTGACGGCCGCAGGCCGCCGGTTCGGCTCGTGCCGGCCGGCCGGTGACATGCGGCCGGTGACATGCGGCCGGTCACATGCGGCCGGTCACATGCGAAAGCCCCGGCGGCCAAGGACCTCGCGGTCCAGGTCGTCGGGGCTTTCGCGTCGGTTGAGCCCGCGCTCGGCTGAGCTGTCGCGTCGGCCGGGCCGAAGTCTCGGCCGGCCGGCGCGCTCAGATGCCGATCGGGTGCCAGACGGTCTTCGTCTCCAGGAAGGCCAGCATCCGCCCGGTGCCCGGATCGGCGGACCAGTCCGCCGGCCGGGCGCGCAGGACGCGCTTGAGGTTGTCGGCCGCGGCGATCTGGAGCGCGAGGGCCAGCTCGGCGTCGTTGCCCGCACCCGCCAAGTCGATCGCGTTGACGTCCTGGTGGGCGGCGAGCGGGGCGGCGATCTCCGCCGTCCGGCCGGACAGCACGTTGACCACGCCGCCCGGCAGGTCGGAGGTGGCCAGCACTTCGCCGAGGGACAGGGCCGGCAGCGGCGCCTTCTCGGCGGCGACGAGCACGACCGTATTGCCGGTGACGATCGCCGGCGCGAGCACCGAGACCAGCCCGAGGAAGGACGACTCCTGCGGGGCCAGCACGGCCACCACGCCGGTCGGCTCGGGCGTCGAGAGGTTCAAGAAGGGGCCCGCGACCGGGTTGGCGGAGCCCGCGATCTGGGCGACCTTGTCCGACCAGCCCGCGTACCAGACCCAGCGGTCGATCGCGGCGTCCACCTGGGCCGCCGCCTTGGCCTTGGACAGCCCCTCGGCGTCGGCGACCTCCATCGCGAACTGCTCGCGGCGGCCCTCCAGCATCTCGGCGACGCGGTAGAGGATCTGGCCCCGGTTGTACGCGGTGGCCGCCGACCAGCCGCCGAACGCCTTGCGGGCCGCGACGACCGCGTCCCGCGCGTCCTTGCGGGACGACAGCGGCGCGTTCGCCAGCCACTTGCCCTTGCCGTCGGCCACCTCGTACACCCGCCCGCTCTCGCTGCGCGGGAACTTGCCCCCGACGAACAGCTTGTAGGTCTTGAGCACGCTCAAACGATCAGACATCGAGGTAAGCCTCCAGACCATGACGGCCGCCCTCGCGGCCGAAGCCCGACTCCTTGTAGCCGCCGAAGGGCGAGGCCGGGTCGAACTTGTTGAACGTGTTGGCCCAGACGATGCCCGCCCGGAGCTGGTCCGCCATCCACAGGATGCGCGAGCCCTTCTCCGTCCAGACGCCCGCCGACAGGCCGTACGGGGTGTTGTTGGCCTTCTCCACGGCCTCGTCCGGGGTGCGGAAGGTCAGCACCGACAGCACCGGGCCGAAGATCTCCTCGCGCGCCACCCGGTGCGCCTGCGTGACGCCGGTGAACAGCGTCGGCGCGAACCAGTAGCCGGAGCTGGGCAGTTCGCAGGCCGGGGACCAGCGCTCGGCGCCCTCCGCCTCGCCGGCGTCCGCGAGGGCGCGGATGCGGGCCAGCTGCTCGGCGGAGTTGATCGCGCCGATGTCGGTGTTCTTGTCGAGCGGGTCGCCGAGCCGCAGGGTGCCCAGCCGGCGCTTCAGCGCGTCCAGCACCTCCTCGGCCACCGACTCCTGCACCAGCAGCCGGGAGCCCGCGCAGCAGACCTGGCCCTGGTTGAAGAAGATGCCGTTGACGATGCCCTCGACGGCCTGGTCGAGCGGCGCGTCGTCGAAGACGATGTTCGCGCCCTTGCCGCCCAGTTCGAGGGTGAGCTTCTTGTTCGTGCCCGCGACCTTGCGGGCGATGGCCTTGCCGACGGCGGTGGAGCCGGTGAAGGCCACCTTGTTGACGTCGGGGTGCTCGACGAGCGCCGCGCCGGCCGCGCCGTCGCCGGTGATGATGTTGACGACACCCTTGGGCAGCCCCGCCTGGCGGCAGATGTCCGCGAAGAACAGCGCGCTCAGCGGGGTGGTCTCGGCGGGCTTGAGCACCACGGTGTTGCCGGTGGCCAGTGCGGGCGCGATCTTCCAGGCCAGCATCAGCAGCGGGAAGTTCCACGGGATGACCTGGCCGGCCACGCCCAGCGGACGCGGATCGGCTCCGTACCCGGCGTGGTCGAGCTTGTCCGCCCAGCCCGCGTAGTAGAAGAAGTGCGCGGCGACCAGCGGGAGGTCGGTGTCGCGCGTCTCGCGGATCGGCTTGCCGTTGTCCAGCGTCTCCAGGACGGCGAGCTCGCGCGAGCGCTCCTGGATGATGCGGGCGATCCGGAAGAGGTACTTGGCGCGCTCGGCGCCCGGCAGCGCGGACCAGCCCGAGAACGCCTTGCGGGCCGCCTTGACGGCTGCCTCCACGTCCGCCGCGTCGGCCTGCGCGACCTCGGAGAGGACTTCCTCGGTGGAGGGCGAGAGGGTCTTGAAGACCTTGCCGGCCGCGGCCTCGCGGAACTCGCCGTCGATGAAGAGCCCGTACGACGGAGCGATGTCGACGACCGCGCGGGACTCGGGTGCGGGTGCGTATTCGAAGGTCATGAGTGGCTCAGTCCACCGTCACGTAGTCGGGACCGGAGTAGCGCCCGGTGCTCAGCTTCTGGCGCTGCATCAGCAGGTCGTTGAGCAGGCTGGACGCGCCGAAGCGGAACCAGTCCGCCGACAGCCAGTCGTCGCCCAGCGTCTCGTTGACCATCACCAGGTACTTGATCGCGTCCTTGGTGTCGCGGATGCCGCCGGCCGGCTTCACCCCGACCTGGACCCCGACGGCCGCGCGGAAGTCGCGTACGGCCTCCAGCATCAGCAGCGTCACCGGGGGAGTGGCGTTGACCGCGACCTTGCCGGTGGAGGTCTTGATGAAGTCGGCGCCCGCGAGCATCGCGAGCCAGGAGGCGCGGCGCACGTTGTCGTACGTCTTGAGCTCGCCGGTCTCGAAGATGACCTTCAGATGGGCCGCGCTGCCGTCGTCCCGGCGGCAGGCCGCCTTGATCTCCCTGATCGCGTCGAAGACCTCCAGGTAGCGGCCGGAGAGGAACGCGCCCCGGTCGATCACCATGTCGATCTCGTCGGCGCCGTCCGCGACCGCGTCGCGGGTGTCGGCCAGCTTGACCGGCATCGACGCCCGGCCCGCCGGGAAGGCGGTCGCGACCGAGGCGACATGGACGCCGGACCCGGCCAGCGCGGCCTTCGCGGTGCTCACCATGTCCGGGTAGACGCAGATCGCGGCGACCTTGGGGGCCGTGCGGTCCGTGGGGTCGGGGTGGACGCCCTTGGCGCACAGGGCCCGGACCTTGCCCGGGGTGTCAGCGCCTTCCAGGGTGGTCAGGTCGATCATCGAGATCGCCAGGTCGATGGCGTACGCCTTCGCCGTGGTCTTGATCGAACGGGTGCCGAGAGTCGCGGCGCGGGCCTGCTGGCCGACCGCGTCCACTCCGGGAAGGCCGTGCAGGAAGCGGCGCAGGGCACCGTCGGAGGCGGTCACGTCCGCCATCGACGCCAGGCGTTCCACGGCTTCGTTGCTGGATGCGGGTACGACCGCAAGAGGTGGCATGGTCACCAGATGAGCATATCTACGCGCGTAGCGGCCTGTCACCCCCTGGTTCGGGTCGAGATGACGCCGGGCGACCCGGGCCTTCGTCCGGCTGAGGAGTCTGCGGCGCGCCGACCTGGGGGCGCGTCCGCCGGCCTGGGGGCGCCGCCCATGCCGGGCCCCGGCTTCGGGCCCGGCGCGCGGCGGACGAATGATGCCGGACCGCAATGTCCCGGGCACCGGGCTTCGGGCAGAATCGGCGGTATGACGAGCCCGGACAAGTCCCCCACCCAACAGCAGCAGTACGCCGACCGCGTCTACCGGTCCCCGGCCGCGATGGCCGGTGGAGTGCTGCTGCTGGCGCTCGCCGGGTGGCTCGGCGTCGACGCGCTGATCAGGGGCGAGGGCCGGGTCCAGTGGCTGGCGCTCGCCGGGCTGCTGTTCGCGGTGCCGCTGGTGGTCGCCTACACCCTGCGCCCCGCGGTCCACGCGGGCGACGACCTGCTGCGGGTGCGCAATCCGTTCCGTACGATCACGCTGCCCTGGGCCTCGGTGGAGAGCGTGCGCGCGAGCTACTCGGCCGAGGTCTTCGCGGGCGGCGAGAAGTTCCAGATGTGGGCGATCCCGGTGTCCCTGCGGCAGCGCAAGAGGGCGTCGCGGCAGGCGACCCGGGCCGCCGCCGATGACCCGTACCACCGCACCTCCCCGACCGCTTCGGTCACCGACCCGAGCCGCCGCGCCCCGGCGGACCAGGCGGTCGACGACCTGCGGGAGCTCGCGGAGCGCAACGCGCGCCGGGAGGGCGCGCAGGGGGTGGCGGTTGTGCGCTGGGCGTACGAGGTGCTCGCGCCGTGCGGGGTGGGGCTGGTCGGGCTGGCCGTGCTGTTCTTCACGAGCTGAGGGCTCTGTAACTGAGCGTTCTGTAACTGAGCGCTCGGATTCGCATGACGAGAACTGAGCACTCGGTTTCGCATACGAGCTGTTTCGTATGACGAGGGCCCCCGTTTCGCGGCCGGATCGGTCGGATCGGATGTCGATCGCCGATCGTCGCGGAGCGGGGGCCCTCGTTGTGCGAGTGCTGAAGTCCGGTCAGATGCCCGCTGCCGCCGCCAGGTCGGTCTTGATCGCGGCCAGCGTGGCCGAGGCTGTCTCGCGGGCTCCGGCGAGGGCGTCCGGCGAGGCGACCGGGACGACGACCTCCAGATAGCACTTGATCTTGGGCTCGGTGCCGCTCGGGCGGACGATCACGCGGGCCGATCCGACTCCGCCGTCCCGTCCGTCGCCGCCGAGCTGATAGCGCAGCCCGTCGGTGGGCGGCAGCGCCTCCGTACCCTCGGCGAGGTCCTCGGCGGACGCGACGGCCAGTCCGGCGAGCGCCGTCGGCGGGTGGTCGCGCAGCCGCTTCATCGCCGACGCGATCAGGGACAGGTCCTCGACGCGGGCGGAGAGCTGGTCGGTCGCGTGCAGGCCGTGCTCGACCGCCAGCTCATCGAGCAGGTCGGTCAGCGTGCGGCCGTCCCGCTTCAGTTCGGCGGTCAGCTCGGCGACGAGCAGTGCGGCGGTGATGCCGTCCTTGTCGCGGACCCCGGCCGGGTCGACGCAGTAGCCGAGCGCCTCCTCGTAGGCGTAGCGCAGGCCGTCCACCCGGGCCAGCCACTTGAAGCCGGTGAGCGTCTCCTCGTACGGGGCGCCCGCGGCGGCGGCGATCCGGGAGAGCAGCGAGGAGGAGACGATCGTCGTTGCGAAGGTTCCCTGGTCCGGTTGGTCCTGGCGGCCCGGCTGAACCCGCTGGTCCCGTTCATGCGCCCGCTGCTTGCGTACGAGCTGTGCGGCCAGCAGCGCGCCGACCTCGTCGCCGCGCAGCATCCGCCAGCCGCTCTCGCGGGCCGGGTCCGGGACGGCCACCGCGCAGCGGTCCGCGTCCGGGTCGTTGGCGATGACGATGTCCGGCTCCGCCGCGCGGGCGGTGGCGAAGGCCAGGTCCATGGCCCCCGGCTCCTCCGGGTTGGGGAAGGCCACGGTGGGGAAGTCCGGGTCCGGCTCGGCCTGTTCGGCGACTACGACCGGCGCGGGGAAGCCCGCGCGCTCGAAGGCGGCGGTCAGGGTCTCCCGGCCGACGCCGTGCAGGGGCGTGTAGACGATCCGCGCGTCGCGCGGGGAGCCCGGGGTGAGGACGGCGTCCGTACGGGCCAGGTAGGCGGCCAGGACGTCCTCGCCGAGCACCTCCCAGCCGCTCTCCGGGCGCGGCACCTCGTCCAGGCCCGCGACGGCCGCGATCTTCGCCGCGATGCCCGCGTCGGCCGGCGGCACGATCTGCGAGCCGTCGCCCAGGTAGACCTTGTAGCCGTTGTCGCGCGGCGGGTTGTGGCTCGCGGTCACCTCGACGCCCGCGACGGCGCCCAGGTGCCGTATGGCGAAGGCCAGCACGGGGGTGGGCAGCGGGCGCGGCAGCACCGCGGCCCTGAAGCCCGCGCCGACCATCACCGCGGCGGTGTCGCGCGCGAAGTCGGCGCTCTTGTGGCGCGCGTCGTAACCGATGACGACGAGGCCGGCTCCCTCGCCGCCGACGGCCGCGCCCTGCTGTTCGAGGTACGCGGCCAGACCGGCCGCCGCCCGGATGACGACCGCGCGGTTCATCCGCATCGGCCCCGCGCCCAGCTCGCCCCGGAGCCCGGCGGTGCCGAACTGGAGGGTGCCCGCGAAGCGCTCTCTCAGCTCGTCGGTGTCCTCCGCGTCGAGCAGCTTGCCGAGTTCGTCACGGGTGTCGGGGTCCGGGTCCTCGGCGAGCCACGCTCTGGCTTGTGCGATCAGATCCACGATTCGACTCCTCAGTCTGCTCTGCGGGTGCGGGCGGCGCGGGTGCGCGTGCCGCTTGGGCCTGGAGTGGCTCGGGCGGAGACGTGGGGCGGGCGGTTTTGCCGGAGCGGCGGGGGCGCGGCGACCTGGTGGCTCGGGTGCAGCGTGGGGCGGGCCCTTGGACCGTACATTCGCGGGCGTCCCGCCTTGGCGGAATGGCTGGTTCCGGATATCGCGTGCTGGATGTCGGCTGCCGAACGCCGCTACCGGGAGCGGCCGGTGCGGGCCGGCGGGCGGGCGCCGCCTTGGGGCGGCTGCGCCGGGCGGCGCTCACGGGGTCTTCTACCCCGTGAGCGGCCTGCCCACGAGCGGCCGCCTTGCGACCGGCCCGCCCACGATCGCCCGCCCTACGACCGGCCCGCCCACGACCGCGGGGCCCGACCCCGGACGCGTACGTCCTGGGCCGGGCCCCGGCGTGCGGCCCGGCGTGCGCGCCCTGGAGCACGCCGTCGTGCATCGCGCTTCGGGCGGCGTGCTTCGCGCGCTGCACGCCCTGCTTCGCGCGCCGCGCTCAGAGCTTGCCGAGCACCTGGGCCAGCAGGCTGCCCATCCGGGTCGCGGAGTCGCGGCCGGCCTGGAGGACCTCGGCGTGGTTGAGGGGCTCGCCCGTCATGCCCGCGGCGAGGTTCGTCACCAGGGAGATGCCCAGGACCTCGGCGCCGGCCTCGCGGGCGGCGATGGCCTCAAGGGTGGTGGACATGCCGACCAGGTCGGCGCCCATCGTGCGGATCATGTTGATCTCGGCGGGCGTCTCGTAGTGCGGCCCGCGGAACTGGACGTAGACGCCCTCCTCCAGGGTCTCGTCGACCTCCTTGCACAGGGCGCGCAGCCGAGGCGAGTAGAGGTCGGTGAGGTCGACGAAGTTCGCGCCGACGATGGGGGAGGTGGCCGTCAGGTTGATGTGGTCGCTGATCAGCACTGGCTGACCGGGCCGCATGCCCGGACGGAGGCCGCCGCAGCCGTTGGTGAGGACGATGGTCTTGCAGCCCGCGGCGACGGCGGTGCGCACGCCGTGCGCGACGGCCGCGACGCCGCGGCCCTCGTAGTAGTGGGTCCGGCCCAGGAAGACCAGCGCGCGCTTGTCGCCGATCCGATAGGAGCGGACGGTGCCCGCGTGGCCCGCGACGGCCGGCGCAGGGAAGCCGGGAAGCTCGGTGACCGGGAATTCGATCTCGGGCGCGCCGAGCGCCTCTGCGGCGGGGACCCAGCCGGAGCCCATCACCAGGGCGACGTCGTGGGTCTCGGCACCGGTGAGCTCGCGCAGGCGCGCGGCGGCGGTGTCGGCGGCGCCCTGCGGGTCGCCGAGGATGTCCGGAGTAGCTGATGCGTTCACGCGGACGAGGGTAACCGGTAATCGCCTACGCGCGTAGATCTGTCCACGGACGGTGTCACGATCGTTGTCTTCACGGTGCGGGTCGGGGTGCAGGTCGCAGTGCGGGCCGGGCGCGCCGGAGGCGGTGCGGGGCGCGTCGGCACGCGCTATGACCGCACTGCGGCCCGCGCTGTAGGGCCGGCGGCGCGGGCGCGCCGACCGCCGGATCGGCATCGGCCGACTGTCCGCGTTCCGGGCGTCAGCAAGGACGTTCCCGGCGTCAGCAGGGACGCTTGCGGAGTTCCATCGCGTAGTCGTGCGGCGCTCCGGCGGAGTCCGCGGCGTCCGCGATCTCGCCGAGATAGCGCGCGGAGGGCAGCCCGCCCTCGTACCCGTTGAGCACGTAGATCCAGGCGGCCTCCTCGCCGTCCAGGGTCTGCACCCGGATCCGCATCCGGCGGTAGATGTCCAGGCCGACGCCTTCCCACCGGTCCATCGAGTCCTCGTCCATCGGGGCGATGTCGTAGAGGGCGACGAAGACCTGGGAACGGGGGGCCTCGACGATGGTCGCGAGGGCTCCCTCCCAGCCCATCTGCTCGCCGCCGAACGTGAGCCGCCAGTCGGCGAGCCAGCCGGTGGAGCGCAGCGGCGAGTGCGGTGCGCGGCGGGACATCAGCCGCGCGTCGAGGTTGCCGGCGTACGCGGCGTAGAGCGACATGGTGTCGAGGGTACGGGAGTGGCAGGACCGCCCAGGGGAAGGCGTATGCGGCGCGGGCACGGGGCGCTCTCCGGGCGAGCGCGCGCCCACCGCGCCCCCGCGCCGCGGGCGCGCGGTGGGACAACGCCCCGGGGCCGCCCGAAAGCGGCCGCGGGCGGGCCGAACGCCGCCGCGTCCACACCCGGACGCGGCTTGAACACGCGTACAAAGCCCCCCGGCGGGAAGCTGGCCGGTGCGTGCGGGACAATGGGGCACGTGACTCGGATCGTGATCATCGGTGGCGGACCCGGCGGATATGAGGCAGCCCTGGTGGCGGCCCAGCTCGGCGCGGAGGTGACCGTCGTCGATTGCGACGGCTTGGGCGGTGCGTCGGTGCTGACCGACTGCGTGCCGTCCAAGACTCTGATCGCGACGGCCGAGGTGATGACGACCTTCGACTCCTCGTACGAGGAACTGGGCATCATCGTCGCCGACGACACGCCCCACATCGAGCAGGCCGCCCGCGTGGTCGGCGTCGACCTGGGCAAGGTCAACCGACGGGTGAAGCGGCTCGCGCTCGCCCAGTCGCACGACATCACCGCCTCGGTCACCCGGGCGGGCGCCCGCGTGATGCGCGGCCGCGGCCGGCTGGAGCCCGCGCAGGGCCCTGACGGCTCGCGCCGGGTGACGGTGCGCGCTGCGGACGGCACGACCGAGACGCTGGTCGCCGACGCGGTGCTGATCGCGACCGGCGCGCACCCGCGCGAGATCCCGGAGGCGCTGCCGGACGGCGAGCGGATCTTCAACTGGACCCAGGTCTACGACCTGGACGAGCTCCCCGAGGAGCTCATCGTGGTCGGCTCCGGTGTGACCGGCGCCGAGTTCGCCGGGGCGTACCAGGCGCTGGGCTCGAAGGTCACCCTGGTGTCCTCCCGCGACCGGGTGCTGCCCGGCGAGGACCCGGACGCGGCCGCCGTGCTGGAGGACGTCTTCCGGCGGCGCGGCATGAACGTCATGGCGCGCTCCAGGGCGTCGTCGGCCAAGCGCGTCGGCGAGCGCGTCGAGGTGACGCTGGCCGACGGCCGCGTGATCACCGGCTCGCACTGCCTGATGGCGGTCGGCGCGATCCCGAACACCGCCGGCATGGGGCTGGAGGAGGCCGGGATCCAGCTCAAGGAGTCGGGCCACGTACGGACCGACCGGGTGTCGCGCACGTCCGTGCCGGGCGTGTACGCGGCGGGCGACTGCACCGGGATCTTCGCGCTGGCGTCGGTGGCCGCGATGCAGGGCCGGATCGCGATGTACCACTTCCTGGGCGACGCGGTGGCGCCGCTCAACCTGAAGGCCGTCTCGTCGAACATCTTCACCGACCCGGAGATCGCGACCGTCGGCTACAGCCAGTCGGACGTCGACGGCGGGAAGATCGACGCGCGCGTCGTCAAGCTGCCGCTGCTGCGCAACCCGCGCGCGAAGATGCAGGGCATCAGGGACGGCTTCGTGAAGCTGTTCTGCCGTCCGGGCACCGGCATCGTGGTGGGCGGCGTGGTCGTCGCGCCGCGGGCGAGTGAGCTCATCCACCCGATTTCGATCGCGGTCGACAACAATCTGACAGTCGAACAGATCGCGAACGCGTTCACGGTGTACCCGTCGCTGTCGGGTTCGATCGCCGAAGTGGCACGCCAGCTGCACACCCGGAAGACCCAGGCCGAGGCGGCACCGCAGGCGTAACCGCAGGCGGAAAGTACCTATACCACCTTCAGGGTCCGGATACTGGCAACTTCCGCTATTTGCTGCAAGCTGCTGAAAACGGACGGTCGTTGGCGTTACTGTCGGTTTCGTGTTCGCTGCAGAACGTCGCCAATTGATCCTCGAAATGGTGCGCGCGAACGGAGCGGTTTCGCTCCGAGAGCTCGCCCGCGTCGTCCAGACCTCAGAAGTGACCGTCCGTCGGGACGTACGCGCTCTTGAGGCAGAAGGACTGCTCGACCGCCGGCACGGCGGTGCGGTACTGCCGGGTGGTTTCACCAGAGAGTCCGGTTTCCCGCAGAAATCCCATCTAGCGACCGCGGAGAAGACGGCCATCGCCGACCTCGCCGCCGACCTCGTCGAAGAGGGCGAGGCCGTGGTGGTCGGCGCCGGTACGACGACGCAGGAGCTGGCCCGCCGGCTGGCGCGCGTCCCCGGTCTGACCGTGGTCACCAACTCCCTTCTGGTAGCGCAGGCGTTGGCCCATGCCAACCGGGTCGAGGTCGTGATGACCGGCGGCACGCTGCGCGGCAGCAATTATGCGCTGGTCGGCAGCGGCGCGGAGCAGTCGCTGCAAGGGCTGCGGGTCTCCCGCGCCTTCCTCTCGGGCAGCGGGCTGACCGCGGAGCGCGGCCTGTCCACCTCCAACATGCTCTCGGCCAGCGTCGACCGGGCGCTGGTGCAGGCCGCGGGCGAGGTGGTGGTCCTCGCCGACCACACCAAGCTCGGCGCCGACACGATGTTCCAGACGGTGCCGACCGACGTCATCACCCGCCTGGTGACCGACGAGCCGCCGCCGCACGACGACCGCGCCGCGACCGAGCTGCAGGCCCTCGCCGACCAAGGCGTGCAGGTCACGGTGGCCAGCGCGCCGGGGTCGTCCACGGGTGAGGGCGGCGGCCGGGGGCGGCAGTCCCGGCTCGGCCCGTCCGGACGGCGTACCGGCGAGGAAGGCGTCCCGCTGCCGGGCCAGCGCCGTAACCACCCGCCGGGGCCGGGCGGCGCCCAGCTGCGCAGCGCTTCCTCGCTCGCGGAGCAGCAACAGCAGGGAACACCGGGGCGCGTCGCGGACCTCGCCCCGCGCCGTCGCTGAGCCGCCGCTGACATTTCGCGCCCCCTGCCGACGCTGCGCGCCGCCCCCTCCGGGTGGCGTTGAGCGGCCCTGGTGACGCCAGGGGCAGGGCGTCAGGGGCAGTCGGTCCCCTCCCGGCCCGCTGTGAGGCCGGTGAGGGTGAGCATCAGCAGCCGGTCGGCCAACTCGGGGTCGTCCGGTGTCTGTTCCACGGCCAGTGCGATCGCGTTGGTGAGCTGCATCAGATCGCCGATGTCGACGTCGGCCCGCACCGCACCGGCCTCCTGGGCGCGTACGAGCAGTGTGCTGCCCGCGGCCCGCATCGGCACGCTGCATCGCGACAGCTCCGAGCTGTCGTCGCAGGAGGCCGCCATCAGGGCCTGGGCCAGCCCGCGGTACGTACTCGCGTGGGCGATGATGGCCCGCAGCCAGGCGACGAGCGCCGAGCACGGCTGCGGGGCGTCCAGCAGCTCCCGGGAGCGGGCCAGCAGCCCGTCCACCTCGCGCTGGAACACCGCGCCCATCAGCGCGGTCCGGTTGGGGAAGTGCCGGTAGAGCGTCCCGATGCCGACGCCCGCGCGGCGGGCGATGTCTTCGAGGGACACGTCGGCGCCGTGTTCGGTGAAGGCCGTACGGGCCTCGACCAGCAGCCGCCCGTAGTTGCGGCGCGCGTCGGCCCGCATCGGTCGTACGGGTGTGTCCGCCGTATCGGTCGTCATCGCCGGTCCTCCCTGCTGCGTGCCCGTACCGCCCGCGCGGGCCGGCTGCCCGTGGCCGCGCGGGCCGGCTGACTCCGCGCACTGCCCGCGCGCACCGCCCGGCCCGTTGGGCCCGGCCGTTGTCGAGCTGCCCGTGAGTCAAGGATGCCATTGCGCGATCGGGGGCTGTTTTGCGCGGGGCGGTGGCGGTCGCGGCGGGGTACGGCGGGGGCGCCCGCGCTGCGGCGCGCGAGCCCCAGCGCGGACGGGGCGCCGCGCGCCGGGGTGGCGAACGCGGGGGGGCGTCGCGCTGCTGTGTGCCCACAGGGCCCCCTGGAGGGGCCTGTACGGACCTGTGCGGCCCGCGGGGAGCCGTACGGCCCCTGGGGGCGTCAGTCCTTGATCTCGCAGATGACCGCGCCGCTGGTGACCGAGGAGCCGACCTCGGCCGTCAGGCCCTTGACGGTGCCCGAGCGGTGCGCGTTCAGCGGCTGCTCCATCTTCATCGCTTCGAGGACGACGACCAGATCGCCTTCCTTGACTTCCTGGCCCTCCTCCACCGCGATCTTCACGATGGTGCCCTGCATCGGCGAGGCCAGGGTGTCGCCGGAAGCCGCCGAGCCCGTCTTCTTGGACGCGCTGCGCTTGGGCTTCTTGGCGCCGCCGCCGGCCGACGCGGCCGACAGCATGCCCAGCGACGCGGGGAGGGAGACCTCCAGGCGCTTGCCGCCCACCTCGACGACGAGCGTCTCGCGGGTGCCCGCCCCGGTCCCGTCGTCGTCCGCGCCGACTCCCGCGAAGGCCGGGATCGTGTTGACGAACTCGGTTTCGATCCAGCGGGTGTGAATGGTGAAGGGCTGGTCGGAATCGGTCAGCTCGGGGGCGAAGGCGGGGTCGGCGACCACAGCGCGGTGGAACGGGATGGCGGTGGCCATGCCCTCGATGTGGAACTCGGCGAGCGCGCGGGCGGCGCGGCGCAGGGCCTGTTCGCGGGTCGCGCCGGTGACGATGAGCTTGGCGAGCAGCGAGTCCCAGGCGGGGCCGATGACGGAGCCGGCTTCGACGCCGGCGTCCAGGCGCACGCCCGGCCCGCTGGGGGTGTCGAAGCGGGTGACGGTGCCCGGGGCGGGCAGAAAGCCGCGGCCGGGGTCTTCACCGTTGATGCGGAACTCGATGGAGTGGCCGCGCAGCGGCGGGTCGTCGTAGCCGAGCGCCTCGCCGTCGGCGATGCGGAACATCTCGCGGACCAGGTCGATGCCGGCGACTTCTTCGGTGACGGGGTGCTCGACCTGGAGGCGGGTGTTGACCTCCAGGAAGGAGATGGTGCCGTCGGTGCCGACGAGGAATTCGACGGTGCCCGCGCCCACGTAGCCCGCTTCGCGCAGGATCGCCTTCGAGGAGCGGTAGAGCTCCTCGTTCTGCGCGGGGGTCAGGAAGGGCGCGGGGGCTTCCTCGACGAGTTTCTGGTGCCGGCGCTGCAGTGAGCAGTCGCGGGTGGAGACGACCACGACGTTGCCGTGGGTGTCGGCCAGACATTGGGTCTCGACGTGCCGCGGCTGGTCGAGGTAGCGCTCGACGAAGCACTCGCCGCGGCCGAAGGCCGCGACGGCCTCGCGGACGGCGGAGTCGTAGAGCTCCGGGATCTCCTCAAGGGTGCGGGCGACCTTGAGGCCGCGTCCGCCGCCGCCGAAGGCCGCCTTGATCGCGACCGGCAGGCCGTGGGCGCGGGCGAAGTCGAGGACCTCGTCGGGGCCGGTGACCGGGTCGGGGGTGCCGGCGACCTGCGGGGCGCCGGCGCGTTGGGCGATGTGCCGGGCGGCGACCTTGTCGCCGAGGTCGCGGATGGCCTGCGGCGGCGGGCCGATCCAGGTCAGGCCCGCGTCGCCGACGGCCTGCGCGAAGTCGGCGTTCTCGGACAGGAATCCGTAGCCGGGGTGGATCGCGTCGGCGCCGGAGTCGGCGGCGGCCTTGAGGACTTTGGCCATGTCCAGGTAACTGGTGGCCGGGGTGTCACCACCCAACGCGTATGCCTCGTCGGCCGCGCGGACGTGCAGAGCGTCCCGGTCCGGTTCGGCGTAGACGGCTACGCTCGCGATCCCGGCATCCCGGCAGGCACGGGCAACGCGGACAGCGATTTCGCCACGGTTGGCGATGAGCACCTTGCGCACGATGGCTCCCTCCTTGAAACAACGTGAGTTTAGGTACTGGCAACACTGCACGCCGAGATGCAGCCGGGGGTGAGCTTGCCCACACGGAGCGTTATACGGATGCTGTGGCGGGGCCCAGGACCCCTGCCGCACCACGGTACGCCGGGTTTTGCGGAGCGTTGGTGGAGCCCGTATGTGGGCAAGGTCTCTGTACTGCCGAGAGTCGTTGGGTGACGTTTCTTTGTCGGGTCCCTACGAACGGGGGCCCGAAACTTTGCCGGGCCCACCGGTCGGTACGAGCCGCCGTACGCGCCCCGTGCCGAACCCCTTGTCAGGGGCATTACCCGTTAGTAGCGTGCGCAATGCCTGGCGTACTTGCGGTAACGCCGGAGCGCTCGCGGTAACACTCGCGGTAACAGTCGGCACGGGCACGGAAAGTTGGTGGGCGGGGTGGCACGCAGGCCGGTGGCCTTGGTGGCCGGGATCGTGCTGATCCTGGAAGCGATCGGCATCGCGCTGATCAACTGGTTCCTCGGCCTCGCCGTGGACCGGCAGCAGATGTCCCTCGCGGACCTCGACCCCGACGCGATGGCCGTCGGCTCCTGGGTCGCGGGCGGCGTCTTCGGTCTCTATCTGCTCTTCTGCGGCGTCGTACTGCTGCGCTGCGGCCTGCGCGACCGCGCGCCCGGCCGGTTCTCCCGCATCGTGCTGATCACCTGCGCGGTGGTGCACGGGCTGCTCGGCGCCTTCACCGTCGGGCTGGTCGGCTGGACCGCCTTCATCTTCATGATGCTCGTGCTGGCGCTCATCGTGCTCAGCCTGGTGGTCTACGAGCCCGTCCATGAGCCCAGGGTCGAGGACGCGCGGCGCGACGGCGGGGGCGGCGCGCCCGAGCCGCCGGGCGCGGGCCCGGACAAGGGCGCGAACGGCGGGCCGGTCACGGCCTGAACGGGCTGATTCGGGCCGGGGGTTCGGCAGCACAGGGGTTCGGGCCGGCGATTCGGCCCCGGTGACCCCGGGCCGGCCTTTCGGGCTGGTTCCGCTCCGCGCATACGTCGCCGAATACGTAGCCGAATACGCAGCCGTACGCCCTGGAATTGCGTTCGCCGCATTCCGGCCTGCCGGAAATGCTCGGATACGGGCCCGGCCGGGCGGGGAACGTACGCTGGTCGGGCGGCGTGACGCGCGGGCGCTATCGGGGTACCGAAAGTGAGAATGATGGACCGGCGGGATGAACTGCGCGAATTCCTCGGTCGCGGCGGGCGCGGATGAGCCCGGAGGAAGCCGGGCTCGCGAAGGCCACCGGATTCACTGGACGCCGCCGGGTGCCCGGCCTGCGCCGCGAGGAACTGGCCCAGCTCTCCGGGGTCAGCATCGACTATTACGTACGCCTGGAGCAGGGCCGCGGCGGCAGCGCCTCCGCCGAAGTGCTGGACGCGGTCGCGCGGGTGCTGAAGCTGGACGAGCACGAGCGGACGCATCTGTACGCCCTGGTGCGCGGCGAGGAGAGCCGACCGCTGGCGGCGCACGGCGCGGGGGTGCGCGCCGGAGTGCGCTGCCTGCTGGAGACCCTTGAGTACGCCCCCGCCTACGTCGTCGGCCGCCGGCTGGTCCCGACCGCTACGCCACAGTCGCGGCGTGACTGAAGAGGTATGAACGATATGAACGAACAGGTGTGACCGATGAAAGGGGTCGGCTGCCCGACCCGACCCCACAGACTCACAGACGGTTCAGACCCGCAGATCGGTTCAGACCCACAGATCAGTGATCGACACGTCCAGCTCGGCCAGCAGCGTGCGCAGCAGCGGCAGTGACAGCCCGATCACATTGCCCGGGTCGCCGTCGATGCCGTCGATGAAGGGCGCCGAGCGGCCGTCGAGCGTGAACGCGCCCGCGACGTGCAGCGGCTCGCCGGAAGCCACATAGGCGGCGACCTCGGCGTCATTCGGCTCGCCGAAGCGGACCGTGGTGGAGGCCGTCGCGGAGACCGTACGGCCCGCCGCGGTGTCGATCACGCAGTGGCCGGTCCGGAGGACCCCGGAGCGCCCGCGCATGGCCTTCCAGCGGCTGGTGGCGTCCTCGGCGTCGGTCGGCTTGCCGAGTGCCTGTCCGTCCAGCTCCAGCACGGAGTCGCAGCCGATCACGAGCGCACCGGCCGCCGCGGGCAGCCCGGCCACCGCCGCGGCCTTGGCCTCGGCCAGCACGCGGGCCAGTTCGCCGGGCGTCGGGGCGCTGACGGCGTCCTCGTCGACCCCGCTCACGATGACCTCGGGCGCGAGGCCGGCCTGCCGGAGCAGCCCCAGCCGGGCGGGCGAGGCGGAGGCGAGAACGAGGGAGCGGCGGGCGGTGCCGGGGCCGGAATCCGTGCCGGAAGCGGTACTGGATTCGGTGCTGGACGTGGTGCCGGGGTGCTGTGCGGTCATGCCCGCGAGGGTACTGGGCGGGCGCTACGAGGTGAGCGGTACGGGGTGGCGGTACGAGGTGACCAGTGCGGGGTGAGCGCCGAGCCGGTCAGAGCATGCCGATCCCCAGCACGAACATCAACACGACCATCGCGATCGCGATCACGACCCATACCCGCCGGAGCATGGCTTGGGCCTCCTGGAGCTCCTCAGGAGGATCGTCGGGGGGATCGGACCACAACATGTCTTCGATCCTGCGCCGGGTACGGCTGTGGCGCCTGAGTACGGGTACTCAGGCGCCACCGTGCGGAAGGACTACCTCCGCCTCATCCATGGGGCCACTGGGGCCCTTGAGTCCGGTGGGGCGGAATGGCCCGCCCCACCGAGCCGGTCAGGCCGGCCAGTACGTGCTGCGCCAGGCCCGCGGACCGGGGTGCGGCAGCCGATGGCGGGTGACGGTGCGGGCCGGGTCGGCCCACTCGTCCGGC
This sequence comes from Streptomyces sp. H27-D2, assembly GCF_035828615.1. Classification (NCBI taxonomy): domain Bacteria; kingdom Bacillati; phylum Actinomycetota; class Actinomycetes; order Kitasatosporales; family Streptomycetaceae; genus Streptomyces; species Streptomyces sp. H27-D2. The sequence continues at coordinate 27,359 of NZ_JAYMZR010000077.1, forward strand.
GTCCGCGGGGCGGTCGCGGCTGTTTCGCCGGCCGCCGCGCGGGCTTGAACAACCGCGAGTGCGGCGGCCAGCTCCTCCGGGGTCGGGTTGCCCCGTACGACCTTGATCATGGCCAAGATCCTTCCTAGAGGGGGATGTTGCCGTGCTTCTTCGGCGGCAGCGACTCGCGCTTGTCCCGCAGGGTGCGCAGCCCGCGCACGATGTGGCGGCGGGTCTCGGACGGCATGATCACCGCGTCGACGTAGCCGCGCTCGGCCGCGACGTACGGGTTGAGCAGGTGGTCCTCGTAGTCGGTCATGAGCTGTTGGCGCAGCTCCTCGGCCTGCTCCGGGGTCTCGGCCGCGGCGATCGCGCGGCGGTGCAGGATGTTGACCGCGCCCTGCGCGCCCATCACCGCGATCTGCGCGGTCGGCCAGGCGACGTTGAGGTCCGCGCCCAGGTGCTTGGAGCCCATGACGTCGTACGCGCCGCCGAACGCCTTGCGGGTGATCACCGTGATCAGCGGGACGGTGGCCTCCGCGTAGGCGTAGATCAGCTTGGCGCCGCGCCGGATGATGCCGCCGTACTCCTGGTCCACGCCGGGCAGGAAGCCCGGCACGTCCACGAAGGTGAGAACCGGGACGTTGAAGGCGTCGCAGGTCCGCACGAAGCGCGCGGCCTTCTCCGAGGCGTCGATGTCCAGGCAGCCCGCGAACTGCATCGGCTGGTTCGCGACGACGCCCACCGGGCGGCCCTCGACCCGGCCGAAGCCGGTGACGATGTTCGGCGCGAACAGGCTCTGGGTCTCCAGGAACTCACCGTCGTCCAGGACGTGCTCGATGACCTTGTGCATGTCGTACGGCTGGTTCGCCGAGTCCGGGATCAGCGTGTCCAGCTCGCGGTCCTCGTCCGAGGTCTCCAGGTCCGCTTCCTCGGGGAAGGCCGGGGCCTCGCTGAGGTTGTTGGACGGGAGGTAGGAGAGCAGCGCCTTGACGTACTCGATCGCGTCCTTCTCGTCGCCCGCCATGTGGTGCGCGACGCCGGAGGTGGTGTTGTGCGTACGGGCGCCGCCCAGCTCCTCGAAGCCGACGTCCTCGCCGGTCACGGTCTTGATGACGTCTGGGCCGGTGATGAACATGTGCGAGGTCTGATCGACCATCACGGTGAAGTCGGTGATCGCGGGGGAGTAGACCGCGCCGCCCGCGCACGGGCCGACGATCAGCGAGATCTGCGGGATCACGCCGGAGGCGTGCACATTGCGGCGGAAGATCTCCGCGAACAGGCCGAGCGCCGCGACGCCCTCCTGGATGCGGGCGCCGCCGCCGTCGTTGATGCCGATGATCGGACAGCCGGTCTTCATCGCGAAGTCCATGGCCTTGACGATCTTCTCGCCGTACACCTCGCCGAGCGCGCCGCCGAAGACTGTGAAGTCCTGCGAGTAGAGGCAGACCGGGCGGCCGTCGACCGTCCCGTAGCCGGTGACCACACCGTCGCCGTACGGGCGGTTCTTCTCGATGCCGAAGTTGGTCGAACGATGCCGCGCCAACTCGTCCAGCTCGACGAACGACCCCTCGTCCAGCAGCAGGTGCACCCGCTCGCGAGCGGTCAACTTGCCCTTGGCGTGCTGCTTTTCGACCGCACGCTCGGACCCTGCGTGCGTCGCCTCGTCGATGCGCCGCTGCAGATCCGCGAGCTTCCCCGCGGTCGTGTGGATGTCGAATTCCGGATCGGCCATCGGGATGGGGCTCCTGATCGTCTGCCTGTTTCAATCGGTCGGCTACCAACCCGTAGCGTATCGGCGTGGCTGCTCAGCGGCAGTGCGGCGTTGGCCACACTCGCGGGCTCCTACGCTGGCCCGTATGACGCCTTCGACGCCTGACAACTCCGGCAACTCCGGTGACTGCGGTAACAGCGAGGATCCCGGCGAATCCGGCAATGCCGATATCCCGGGCCCGGGTCATCAAGATAATCCCGATAGCGCGGACAATCCCTGGTCCGACTTGGAGCGGCCGCCGCTCAACGCGGGCGCGCTGCGCCGCGCGCTGATCCGTCCCGGCGGGCTGTGGACCGTCCTCGACGTGGTGGCCGCCACCGGCTCGACCAATACGGACCTGGTCGCGCGGGCTGCCGACGCCTCCGCCAAGCGCACGGACGAGGGCGCGGGGGAAGGCGGCAGTGTCGGCGAGGGCGCCGTGCTGATCGCCGAGGAGCAGACGGCCGGGCGCGGCCGGCTCGACCGGCGCTGGTCCGCGCCGCCCCGCTCCGGGCTGTTCTTCTCCGTCCTCCTCAAGCCGGGCGAGGGGGTGCCGGCCGAGCGCTGGGGCTGGCTGCCGCTGCTCGCGGGCGTGGCCGCCGCCGGCGCGCTGACCAGGGCCGCCGGGGTGGAGGTCAGCCTCAAGTGGCCCAACGACCTGCTGGCAGAGGTCGACGGCGAGGAGCGCAAGATCGGCGGCATCCTCGCCGAGCGGTCCGGCGACGGGGTCGTCGTCGGCATCGGGCTCAACGTCTCGCTCAAGGCCGACGAGCTGCCCGTGCCCGCCGCCGGGTCGCTCGCGCTGGCGGGCGCCGCCGCCGCCGACCGCGATCCGCTGCTGCGGGCCGTACTCCGATCGGTGGAGCAGTGGTACGCGGACTGGCGCGAGGCCGACGGCGACCCGCGGGCCTGCGGTCTCCAGGAGGCGTACACCTCGGCGTGCGCGACCCTCGGCCGCTCGGTGCGCGCTGAACTGCCCGGAGGCCGTGAGGTGGCGGGCGAGGCCGTCGCGATCGACCGGGACGGGCGGCTGGTGATGGCGACGGCCAGCGGAATGCAGCAGCCGGTGGCGGCGGGTGACATCGTCCACCTGCGCCCCGCCGAGAGGGGAGAGTGAGCTACGGCACACCTGCCGTATCGTTGGGGCGGTCCGTCCCGAGTGGCGAGCGGGCCGTGTGCGGGAAGTGGCGAGAGTGATCGGAAGGGCAGTGCGCGGGGATCTGACAGGGGGCGGGCGGTGACCGTCGACGACGGGGGCTCCGACGCGGGGTCCGACGGGAATACGAGGTCCGGCGCGGGGCAGAGCTCCGAACGGAACTTCGGGCAGAGCTCAGGGCAGAGCTCCGAGCGGAACCCAGGGCGGACCGCGGAGCACAGCTCAGGGCAGAGCTCCGAGCGGAACCCAGGGCAGAACTCGGAGCACAGCTCAGGGCGCAGCTCCGAGCAGTACCCAGGGCAGAATCCAGGGCACAGCTCCGACGCGCGGCCAGCCCCCGCCCCCGGGCCGGGGCCCGACCCCCGGCGGGGCACCGCCGCCGGAACGGGCGCGGCGACGCGCCCGGAGCCCGAGGCCAACGGCGCGGGTCCCGGCCGGGCGGGCGGGCAGTCGCCCGGCGCTCCCGGCGCCCGCCCCGGCGCGGAGGACGGCGGCGACGCCGAGGACACCATCGCGATCCGGCTCGAAGCGCTGATCCTGGGCTCCGAGCGGCAGTACACGCCGTTCCAGGCGGCCCGGAGCGCGGGGGTCTCGATGGACCTCGCCTCCCGTTTCTGGCGGGCGATGGGCTTCGCGGACATCGGCCAGGCCAAGGCGCTGACCGAGGCCGACGTGCTGGCGTTGCGCCGGCTGGCCGGTCTGGTCGAGGCCGGGCTGCTCAGCGAGGCCATGGCGGTGCAGGTCGCCCGCTCCACCGGACAGACCACCGCCCGGCTCGCGGACTGGCAGATCGACTCGTTCCTGGAAGGTCTCACCGACCCGCCGGAGCCGGGCATGACCCGCACCGAGGTCACGTATCCGCTGGTCGAGCTGCTGCTCCCGGAGCTGGAGGAGTTCCTCGTCTACGTCTGGCGGCGGCAGCTCGCGGCGGCTACCGGGCGGGTCGTGCAGAGCCAGGACGACGCGGAGATGGTCGACCGGCGGCTCGCCGTCGGCTTCGCCGACCTCGTCGGCTTCACCCGGCTGACGCGGCGGCTGGAGGAGGAGGAGCTCGGCGAACTCGTCGAGGCCTTCGAGACCACGGCCGCCGACCTGGTCGCCGCGCACGGCGGCCGGCTCATCAAGACGCTGGGCGACGAGGTGCTGTACGCGGCCGACGACCCGGCGGTCGCCGCCGAGATCGGCCTGCGGCTGATCGAGACCATGACCAACGACGAGACGATGCCCGAACTGCGGGTGGGCCTCGCGTTCGGCACGGTGACGACCCGGATGGGCGACGTCTTCGGCACGACGGTGAACCTGGCCAGTCGGCTGACCTCGATAGCGCCGAAGGACACCGTGCTGGTGGACGAGGCCTTCGCGGAGGAACTGGGCCGCACCGGGGACGCGCCGGTCTCGGAGGCCGACGCCGCCGCCGCGCGGAAGCAGGCCGAGGAGAGCGGCGAGACGCCGCCGGCCTACCGGTTCGCGTTGCAGCCGATGTGGCAGCGGCCGGTGCGCGGGCTCGGCGTCGTCGAGCCCTGGCTGCTGACCCGCAGGGGATAGCGGGGAACGCGGGGGCGGCGCCGCCCGCCCGCTGCCGCCGCTGCCTGCGTCCTCGCGCCGACTGTCCCTTTCGAGCGCGGCGCGCGGCTGCGATGATCCCTCCCGACAGGGGTTTACGGGCGTTACCGGGAGGGCCGATCACGTGGTTGAGCAGCGTTTCGGAGAGTGGATCGCCGTACGGCGGCACGGGCATGTCGCCGAACTGGTGCTGGACCGGCCCAAGGCGATGAACGCCGTCTCGACGGAGATGGCGCGGTGCCTGGCCGAGGCGTGCGAGACGCTGGCGGCCGACGCGTCGGTGCGGGTCGTGGTGCTCACGTCCACGCACGAGCGGGCCTTCTGCGTCGGCGCGGACCTCAAGGAGCGCAACTCCTTCACCGACGCCGAGCTGATGCGGCAGCGGCCGAAGGCGCGGGCGGCGTACACCGGGGTGCTGGAGCTGCCGATGCCCACGATCGCCGCCGTGCACGGCTTCGCGCTGGGCGGCGGCTTCGAGCTGGCCCTCGCGTGCGACCTGATCGTGGCCGACGCGACGGCCGTCGTGGGGCTGCCGGAGGTCTCGGTGGGGGTGATCCCCGGCGGCGGCGGTACGCAGTTGCTGCCGCGCCGGGTGGGCGCGGCGCGCGCCGCCGAGCTGGTGTTCACCGCGCGCCGGGTGCCGGCCGGGGAGGCGCGGGAGCTGGGGCTCGTCGATCAGCTGGCGGCGGAGGGCGAGGACCGCACGGCGGCGCTGGAGCTGGCCGCCCGGATCGCCGCGAACTCACCGGTCGGGCTGCGGGCCGCCAAGCGGGCGCTGCGACTGGGCCACGGCCTGGACCTGCGAGCCGGCCTGGAGGTCGAGGACGCCGCCTGGCGTTCGGTGGCCTTCTCGGGGGACCGGGCGGAGGGCGTGGCGGCCTTCAACGAGAAGCGGACGCCGGACTGGCCGGGGGAGTAGGGGGCGCGGGGCCGCACCCGCCGACGGTTCGCCGCTTCCGGCCGCCGGTCTTCGCCGTAGCGGGGGCCGCGCCTCGCCGTTAAGGACAGCGGCCCGTGCTCGCCGATCGTGCCTTCGGCCGCGCCGTCCTCAATCTCCTCAGCTTCAGCGGGGAGGTGCCCCCAACGGCTGAATTCAGCCTTCCCCCAGCCTTCCCCCAGCCTTCGGCCGGGAGGTGCCCCGAACGGGCTGAATTCAGCCCGTCCGGCGATTGAGGACACCCGTCCACCGGCCGGCGCCGATCAACCATCACGATCTCGGCCGGAAGGGCAAATCGTGCCTTATCGGGCAAACGTTCCTAAGCTAAGGCATGCGCAGCGTAACCGTACTGCGCATACGGTGACGGAATGTGAGGGTCCGGTGGCAGGCGACAGCGACGCGCGGTTGAGCGCCGTAGTGGCATTGGCACAGGCCATGGCCGCGGCGACCACCCCACGCGACTCCGTGCGCGCCGCCGCCGAAGGCGCGCGGACCGCCATAGGGGGTTCGTTCGCGGCGATCTCCGCCTGGGAGCGGGGCCTGGGGCGGCTGCGGGTGCTCGTCAACGTGGGCGACCTCGCGCCGGGCGAGCGGGAATTCCCGGAGGACGAGTCCTATCCGGTGAACGACTTCCCGGAGATCGCGGAATTCCTCCATGAGCGGTGGGCGGGCGGCGGCGAGCCGAACGCCTGGGTGGAGACCGCCGAGGGGCCCGGCCGGGAGCTGAGCGGCGGCCGGGGCGCGTACTGCCATCAGCGGGTCGCCGCGCTGCGCCGGCGCGGGCGGGGCTGCTGCGTGGTCGCGCCGATCGTGCTGCACGGGCGGGCCTGGGGTGAGCTGTACGTCGCGCGGTCGGTGGGCGTCCCGGTCTTCGGGCGGGCGGACGCGGATTTCGCGACCGTCATAGCGGCGGTCATCGCCGCCGGAATCGCGCAGACCGAACGGCTGGAGGAGGCCCGCAGGCTCGCCTTCACCGACCCGCTGACCGGCCTGGCCAACCGCCGCGCCGTCGACACGCGGCTGGACGAGGCGGTCGAGCGGCACCGGGCGGACGGCGTCGTGGTGAGCCTGGTGGTGTGTGACCTCAACGGCCTCAAGCGGGTCAACGACTCGCTGGGGCACGCGGTCGGCGACCGGCTGCTGGAGCGGTTCGGCTCGGTGCTGTCGATCTGCGGCGCGATACTGCCCGGCGCGCTCGCGGCGCGGCTCGGCGGCGACGAGTTCTGCCTGCTGGCCGTCGGCCCTCCGGCGGACGAGGTGGTGCGGGTCGCGGGCGAACTCTGCCGCAGGGCGGCGGAACTGGAACTCGGCGAGGGGGTCGCCTGCGGCGTCGCCTCGACCGGCGACCCGATCGGGCCGGTGCGCTCCGCGCGCCGCCTCTTCCGGCTGGCGGACGCCGCCCAGTACCGCGCGAAGGCCGCGCTGGCGGTCAAGCCGGTCGTGGCGGGCCGCGAGGGCCCGGACGACCCGGTCGTCACCCTGGTCGACTCCCCGCCGGACCGCACGGACGCCCCGAGGGAGCGCCGCCGCTTCCGCGGGCGGGGGTCCTGAGGGCGGGCGGCGACGGGGGCGGGGGTCCTGAGACGGGCGGCGACGGCGGCGGGGGCGGGCTGGGGCTCGGGCGGCGGCGGGCCGGGATGGTGACAGTTCGCGATTCACTCTCTAGGGTGCCTGAATATGGATATGCAAACTGTGGTGCTGGGGTCGTCCGGGACAACCGCTGAGGATGTGCTCGCGGTAGCCCGCGGCGCGGCGCGGATCGAGTTGGCGCCCGAGGCGCTCGTGGCCGTGGCCGAGTCCCGTGAAGTCATCGAGGCGCTCGCCGCCAAGCCCGAGCCCGTCTACGGCGTCTCCACCGGCTTCGGCGCGCTGGCCACCCGGCACATCAGCCCCGAACTGCGGGCGCAGTTGCAGCGCAACATCGTCCGCTCGCACGCCGCCGGCATGGGCCCGCACGTCGAGCGGGAAGTCGTCCGCGCGCTGATGTTCCTGCGGCTCAAGACCGTCGCCTCCGGCCGCACCGGGGTGCGCCCGCTGGTCGTACAGACCATGGCGGACGTGCTCAACGCCGGGATCACCCCCGTCGTGCACGAGTACGGCTCGCTCGGCTGTTCCGGCGACCTCGCGCCGCTCTCGCACTGCGCGCTGACGCTGATGGGCGAGGGCGACGCGGAAGGCCCCGACGGGATCGTGCGGCCCGCCGGCGAACTGCTCGCCGAGCACGGCATCGAGCCGGTCGAACTGCGCGAGAAGGAGGGCCTGGCGCTCCTGAACGGCACTGACGGCATGCTCGGCATGCTGGTCATGGCCTGCGGCGACATGGCGCGGCTGTTCACCGCCGCCGACATCACCGCCGCACTGTCGATGGAGGCGCTGCTCGGCGTCTCCGGGGTGCTCGCCCCCGAGCTGCACGCCATCCGCCCGCACCCGGGCCAGGCCGCCAGCGCCGCCAACATGGTGCGGGTCCTCGCCGGTTCCGGCCTCACCGGACACCACCAGGACGACGCGCCGCGCGTCCAGGACGCGTACTCGATCCGCTGCGCCCCGCAGGTCGCGGGCGCCGGCCGGGACACCCTCTCGCACGCCCGGCTCGTCGCCGACCGCGAACTGGCCGCCGCCGTCGACAACCCGGTGGTGCTGCCCGACGGCCGGGTCGAGTCCAACGGCAACTTCCACGGCGCCCCGGTCGCGTATGTCCTGGACTTCCTGGCCATCGCCGCCGCGGACCTCGGGTCGATCGCCGAACGCCGTACGGACCGGCTGCTCGACAAGAACCGCTCGCACGGCCTGCCCGCCTTCCTGGCCGGCGACCCGGGCGTGGACTCCGGCCTGATGATCGCTCAGTACACGCAGGCGGCCCTGGTCAGCGAGCTCAAGCGGCTCGCGGTGCCGGCGTCCGTCGACTCGATCCCGTCCTCCGCGATGCAGGAGGACCACGTCTCGATGGGCTGGTCGGCGGCGCGCAAGCTGCGGACCGCGATCGACAACCTGACCCGGATCATCGCCGTCGAGCTGTACGCGGCGACGCGCGCGATCGAGCTGCGCGAGGGGCTGACCCCGGCGCCGGCCACCCAGGCGGTGCTCAAGGCGGTCCGCGCGGCGGGCGTCGAGGGGCCGGGCGGGGACCGATTCCTGGCCCCGGACCTGGCCGCGGCGGACGCGTTCGTACGGGGCGGCCAGCTCGTCGAGGCCGTCGAGTCGGTGACCGGGCCGCTGGCCTGAGCAGCGCGGCCTGACCGGCGCGGGCTGATCGGCGCGGCCTGGGCCGGGTGGCCTGAGGCGCGTGGCTTGATCGGCGCCGCCGCGCGCCCTGCGGGCCCCGCCGTTCAGCGCGCTTCGACCATGACTCTGCTCCGCCCCAGCGGGACGGAGCAGAGTCATTTACGGGCGTGGGGTCGTGGGCGGGGTGTGGGGTGTGGGGTGTGGGGTGTGGGGTGTGGGGTGTGGGGTGTGGGGTGTGGGGTGTGGAGCTGCGGGTGGAGCGGGTCAGGCCGCGGTGGCGCTGCCCGCGCCGCCGCCGTCGTCGGCGCGCGAGCGCCGGCGCATGGAGACGGTGACC
>NZ_JAYMZR010000078.1:0-35524 GCF_035828615.1 Streptomyces sp. H27-D2
GGCGGGGTGGCTGGGCGGGACACGCGGGTTCACCCGCGCCGCGATCGTGCGGAGCGGGGACACGGGCGGCGCCGACGGGGGCGGGCTGCTCGGCTCCCGGGCCGCCCCGCCGCCGTCGGCGCCCGCTCCGGAACCGGCGCCGGGAGAACCCGCGCCGGAAGCCGGCGGAAACCCGCGCGCCGCGCACCGGGTCGCGCTGCCGGAAGGCGGACGGCCGTTGCAGATCGTCCGGGAGACGGTGCGGCTGATCGCCGAACACGGCTTCCACGCCGTCCGCGTCTCCGACATCGCCGGCGCCTGCGGCACCAGCACCGCCACCATCCACTACCACTTCCCCGGCCGCGACGAACTCCTCGAAGCCGCGATCCGCTGGTGCATGGACGAGGACACCGCCCGGCGCGAGGCGGGCATGGCCGCGGCGGGCGACGCCGCCGGGGAACTCCGCTGCCTCATCGCGCTGCAGACACCGCGCACCGAGCAGCAGCGGCGGCAGTGGCTGGTCTGGCTGGACCTGTGGGCCGAGGCCGCCCGCTCCACCGCCGTCGGACGACTGCACGCCCGCTTCTACCGCCAGTGGCGCGCCACCCTCGCCGACGTGCTGCGGCGCGGCGTCGAGCAGCGCGTCTTCCGGGCCGGCCTCGACCCGGAGTTCGCCGCGCTGCGGCTCACCGCGCTGATCGACGGGCTCGCCACCCAGGTGCTCGCGACCGCCCCCGGCAGCACCACACCCGAGGACATGCACACCGTGCTCACCGCCTTCGTCGACGGCGAACTGGCGGCAGGGGCCGGCCCGGCCCCGGGGCCCGCGACCCCAACGGAATCACCAACACCAGTCACCCCGGAAACACCAGCAGAACCAGTGGAAGAGGCCCTGCCATGAACGACGAAGTCATCATCACCTGCGCCCTCACCGGCGCGGGCGACACCGCGAGCCGCAGCCCGCACGTCCCCGTGACGCCCGAGCAGATAGCCAAGTCCGCGGTCGAGGCCGCCGGCGCCGGCGCCGCCATCGTGCACATCCACGTACGCGACCCCGAGACCGGCGCCCCGTCCCGCGACCCGAAGCTCTACGCCGAGGTCGTCGAGCGGGTCAAGGAGACCGGCACCGACGTCATCATCAACCTCACCGCGGGCATGGGCGGTGACCTGGTCATCGACCCGGAGAACCCGCTCCAGCACCTGCCCGGCACCGACCTCGTCAGCGGGATGGACCGACTGCCGCACGTCGAGGAGCTGCTGCCGGACATCTGCACCCTGGACTGCGGCTCGCTGAACTTCGGTGACGGCAGCAACCTCTACGTCTCCACCCCCGACATGCTGCGCACCGGCGCCAAGCGCATCCAGGAGCTGGGCGTACGCCCCGAGCTGGAGATCTTCGACACCGGCCAGCTGTGGTTCGCCAAGCAGCTGCACGCCGAGGGGCTGCTCGACGACCCCACCGTCTTCCAGCTCTGCATGGGCGTCCCGTGGGGCGCCCCGGCCGACCCCGGCGTCCTGCAGTCCATGGTCAACATGCTGCCGGCGGGCGCCCAGTGGGCCAGCTTCTCGCTCGGCCGGATGCAGATGCCTTGGGTCGCGCAGTCCATCCTGCTCGGCGGCAACGTCCGGGTCGGTCTTGAGGACAACCTCTACCTCGCCAAGGGCGTCAAGGCGACCAACGGCCAACTGGTCGAGCGGGCCGCGCAGATCACCGAGCTGCTCGGCGCGAAGGTCGCCACCCCGGACCAGGCGCGGGCCACCCTCGGCCTCAAGCCGCGCGCCTGACACCCCCGGCCCGGCGCCCCGCGGGGCCGGGCCCGCAGCACCGATCCCGTACGACAGTTTTGGAGTCCCCCATGCCCGAATCCCCCGTCCCCTGCACCCCCGAGGACGTCCGGCGCGTCGCCTGCATCGGCGCCGGGGTGATCGGCGGCGGCTGGGTCGCGCACTTCCTCGCCCGCGGCTACGACGTCACCGCCTGGGACCCGGCGCCCGACGCCGAGGACAGGCTGCGCCGTCTCGTCGCCTCCGCCTGGCCCGCCCTGGAACAGCTCGGCCTGGCCGACGGCGCCTCGCAGGACCGCCTCACCATCGCGCCGACCCTCGCCGAGGCGGTGGCCGACGCGCAGTTCGTCCAGGAGAGCGCCCCGGAGAAGCTGGACCTCAAGCGCGACCTGCTGGCCGAACTCGACGCGGCCGCCCCGGCGGGCGTGGTCATAGCCTCGTCCACCTCCGGCTACCCCATGACCGACATGCAGGACAAGGCGACGACCCCCGGCCGGCTGGTCGTCGGGCACCCGTTCAACCCGCCGTACCTGATCCCGCTGGTCGAGGTCGTCGGCGGGGAGCGGACCGGGCGCGCTGCCGTGGAGTGGGCGTCCGCGTTCTACGCCGTCGCCGGCAAGTCCGTGATCACCATGGAGCAGGAGCTCCCCGGCTTCATCGCCAACCGGCTGCAGGAAGCCCTGTGGCGGGAGGCGCTGCACATGGTGGCGGCCGGAGAGGCTACGGTCGAGGACATCGACGCCTCCATCACCGAGGGGCCCGGCTTGCGCTGGGCGTTCATGGGCCCGTGCCTCACCTTCGCGCTGGCAGGCGGCGAAGGCGGCATGGCGCACATGCTGGATCACTTCGGCCCCTCGCTGAAGTCCCCCTGGACCCGGCTGGAGGCGCCCGAACTGGACGACGCGCTGCGTGAGGCGATGGTCAGCGGCTGCGAGGAAGCGGCCGGCGAGCGCACATACGCACAACTCGTCGCCGAGCGCGACCAGGGCGTCATCGACGTACTGCGCGCGACCGGGCGGCTGGGAAACCGGACGAAGGGCGCGAAGCGATGACAGAGACAACCATGACGCAGACGGCAGAGGCGGCACAGCCCGCGGAGACGACAGGGACAGCAGTGGGCCTCCCGGTGTTCCGAGAGGCCGTGCGCGAGGACTGGCTCGACTACAACGGCCACCTGAGCGAGGCGTTCTACGTCCTCGTCTTCGGTTACGCGACGGACGCCATGATGGTCCGGATCGGGCTCGGCGGGGCCTACCGGGAGCAGAGCGGCTGCTCGCTCTACACGGTCGAGGCGCACGTCCGTTATCTCCGCGAGGTCGGCTCGGGCGCCGAGCTCGCCATCCGCACCCGGATTCTGGGCACGGACAGCAAGAAGGTGCGCTTCGTCCACGAGATGTTCGTAGGCGACGCCGTGAACGACCCCGAGGGCGAGCCGGTGGCCACCGAGGAACTGTTCGCCCTCCACGTCGACAAGCAGGGCGGCCACGCGACCCCGCTGCCGCCGGAAGTCCAGCAGCTGCTGGCGGCGGCCACCGCCCCGGGGCCCGCACCGGAGTGGGCGGGCCGGGGCATCCGTACGGTCTAGGGCCTGTTCCGGCAGGCTTTGCCCGGTCGCGGCACTAGCGGGTCGAGCCCGCCCCGGCGCACCGGCCGGGCAGCCGCGCCGGGGCGGCTCAGCCGGGCAGTTCCCGGTCGTGCGGGGCCCGGTGGGCGCTGTGGCCGGTGGGCCGGTCCGGGAGTACGAACTCGCACCACACCGACTTGCCGGTGCCGCGCGACTCCACTCCCCAGATGTCGGCCAGCCGGTCCACCAGCAGCAGGCCGCGGCCCGAGACGCCCGCCTCCCCCGGCTCCCTGCGCCGGGGCAGCGTGCTGGAGCGGTCGGCCACGTCCAGCCGCAGCCGGCGTTCGGCGCCGGCCATCAGCCGGACCGTCACCGTCGCGCCGTCGTCGGTGTGCAGCAGCGCGTTGGTCACCAGCTCGTCGACGACCAGCTCGATCTCGTCCGACCGCTCCCGGGCGCCCCAGGTGCGGACCGCCGCGCAGATCGTGTGGCGGGACACCGACAGGGCCTCCGGGTCGGCCGGGGCGATGTACTGGTGCAGCCGGTGCTCCAGGCCCGGCGTCTCGGTGCCCTCGCGGCGCAGCAGCAGCAGCGCCATGTCGTCCTCGCCCGACCGCTCCCCCAGCACCTCGCACAGGTGGTCGGCCAACTCCTCGATTTCGTACGGCCCTTGGCGCACCAGCTCGGCGAACAGCCGCAGCCCGTCGTCCAGGTCGCCGCCGGGCTGTTCGACCAGGCCGTCGGTGCACATCAGCAGGGTCTCGCCCGGCTCCAGTTCCACCGGGGTGACCGGGTACTCCAGCCGGCCGAACTGGACCGAGAGCCCCAGCGGCAGGCCGCCGGGCACCAGCACCTGGCGGCAGGTGCCGTCGGTCTGCCGCAGCAGCGGGTCGATATGGCCGGCCCGTACCACTTGGAGCACTCCGGTGGAGGGGTCCGCCTCGGCGTAGATGCAGGTCGCGAAGCGGTCGGTGTCCAGTTCCTGCAGGAACAGCGAGGCGCGGGCCATCACGGTGGCGGGTGCGTGCCCCTCGGCCGCGTAGGCCCGCAGGACGATCCGCAGCTGGCCCATCACGGCGGTGGCGTGGGTGTCGTGCCCCTGGACGTCGCCGATCACCGCGCCCACCCGGCCGCCGGGCAGCCGGATGACGTCGTACCAGTCGCCGCCGATGTCGCGGCCGAGCCGCGCGGAGCGGTAGCGGACCGCTATCCGGGTGCCGGAGACGCTCGGGATGCTGCGCGGCAGCATGGCCTGCTGCAGGCTCTTGGCCAGATCGTGCTCCTGGTCGTAGAGCATCGCTCGTTTCAGGCTCTGCGCGATGCTGCTGCCGAGCGCGACGACGAGGTTGCGCTCGTCGGGGGTGAAGATTTCCTTGTCGCTGTAGAGCAGCCCGATCGCACCGATCGGCCGCCCCTGGGCGATCAGCGGGAGGTAGGCGGCGGCCGAGATGTTCAGGTGCGCGATATCGGGCCACAGCAGCGGGTAGCTGTCGGCGAAGTCGTCGCGGGAGGTGATGTAGCGGGGCGTGAGGGTGCGCACCACCTCGCTCATCGGGTAGTTCTGGTCGAGCCGGGTGTACTCGGTGCCCGGTACGAAGCTGCCGGGCTGCCCCTCCGCGACGAGGTGGATGCGGGATCCCTCGACCAGCCCCATGACCAGGCTGGTCGCGCCGAGCCGCCCCATGCCGCTGGAGTCCTGGAGGACGTCGATGACGTCGGCGACCGTCCTGGCGTGGGCGAGGGCCGCGGTGGTCTCCTCCACGACGCTGGTCTGGCGGCGGCGCACGTCGTCCAGCGCGAGGCGTTCGGCGGAGTGGTCGAGCTCGCCGGTGGCGTCCCGGACGACGCCGATGATGCGGTACGGGCGTCCGACGGCGTCGCGCTGGATGCGGCCCTGGGTGTGCGCCCAGCGCAGGGTGCCCTCGCGGCTCCGGGTCCGGAAGTACACGCCGTAGCCGTCGCTGCCGTTCTTGAGCGCCTGCGCCACCAGGGCGTCCAGCCGGGTGCCCTCGGCGGCGGGCACCCGGAGCGCCAGCGTGGTCGGCCTCAGGTCGTACTCGTGCGGGAGCAGGTCGAAGACCTCCAGCCCGGAGGCGTCCAGGTGCATCAGGCCGGTGTCGAGGTTCCAGTCGAAGGTGCCCATGCGGTTGAGGGCGAGGCTCACCTCGGGGGACGCGGGCCATTCATGCGTCGGCGCCGTGGCGCCCCACACCACTTCTTGATCAACCATGTCGCCCTCCCGACGTGGTCAACCGCGCTCAGCGGCCCGCCGACGATGCCGATATACACCCTCGTCCACTCTGTCACTACTTCCGCACATATTCGAACGCAACACCTCCGTGCGCCCCCGCTCAACGGCCGCACGGGCGGTGCGGCGCCAGGGGCGACGAGGGCACGGGCAGCGGCGGCGTCAGTACGGGCGGTCGCCCGCGATGGCGACACGCTCCGCCACGCGATGGTGCGGAGCGTAGTCGTCGACCGCGTAGTGCTGGGTGGCGCGGTTGTCCCAGAACGCCACGTCGCCCGCCTGCCAACGGAACCGCACCTGGTACTCCGGGACGTGCGCCTGCTGGAAGAGGTAGCGCAGCAGCCGGTCGCTCTCGTCGCGGTCCAGGCCGGTGATGCGGGTGGTGAAGGATGTGTTGACGAACAGCATCCGCCGGCCTGTCTCGGGGTGGGTGCGCACCACCGGGTGCTCGACCGGCGGGAAGGTGTCCTGGAGCGGGACGAGGCGCTCGGCGCCGTAGAAGCGGAGGAAGCCGGGGATGAAGTCGTGCACGGCGGTGGCGCCGTCGATCCGGTCCTTCACCTCCTGCGGGAGGTTGTCGTAGGCGGCGGCCATGTCGGCCCACATCGTGTCGCCGCCGGACGGCGGGACCTCGCGGAGCTGCAGCACGGCCCCGAGCGCGGGCCGCTCCCGGAAGGTGACGTCGGTGTGCCAGACGTTCTCGTAGGTGGGCACCCCGCCGCGGCCCTTGGCGAAGCGGACCACGTCGGAGGAAGCACCGCTGGCGAGCAGCGGGTTGACCTCCAGCTCGCCCCAGTTCCGCGCGAAGCCGCTCTGTTGCGCGGGGGTGAGGTGCTGGGCGCGGAAGAAGAGCGCCTTCCACTCCAGCAGAGCGCGATTCAGCTCCTCGCGCAGGGCGGCGTCCAGCGGGCGCGTGAGATCGACGCCGCGGATCTCGGCGCCGATGGTGCGGCCCTGGGGCACGATCTCGAAACGCTCGTACGGGCGCTCCGGCCACCCCTCGGGCAGCCGGGTGAGCGTCCGCCGCCCCTCGTACATGCCGTCCTCGGGCACCCGTGCCTCGCGCAGCGGCGGGGCGGTGTCAGGGGCGACGGGGGCGTTCCGGCCGGCTTGTGCGGTCTCGGGATCGGCGACGGTCACGGGGTCCTCCTCACCGCCGCGCGCACGGCGACAGGCGTCACAGCGTGCACGAGAGCGGGACATCGTACGAAGTGGGGAAAAGGGGCGCTAGTTCAGCGCGTCGGTGGACGAATCGACACCGACCGGGCGGAACGGAGCAGTAGCTGACGGAGCAGTAGCTAGAGGCCCGACCGCTCGCACCCGCGACGGTCGGGAACGCGCAGCGTCCCCACCGAGTCGAACGAGTGCTTGATCATGACGGCCATTGTGGGAGCCGGGGCTCGCGCCGTCAAGGCGGCACCGATCAGAAACGGTCACTCTGCCCCGTCGGCGACCAGATCGAACACTGTCTCAAAGAATCGATAAAGCTCCATATTTATCGATCCAACTGGATAATAAGCGAATTTCCGGTGGTCAATTTTACACAAATTAAAAACGAAGCGGTCAAGCAGCATCCTGACGATGTGGCCCGACATGCAGCATCAGCACCCCTGACCTGGGTTTCCTATGAGCCCTGCCGGGCATATATCGTGCGGCGAAAGAAGGGAACGCCGGTTCGAGAATTATGGCGCCGACCAGAACTCCCTTCCTCCCGGTGAATGAAGAACGCTATTGATCGCAGCATTGTTCGATCGAACCGGAAAGAAGGTGTGTGGTGATCACACAGAACCAGACCCCGCTGGAGATACCGTCCTTCTATTGTCCCATTCCCGCTGCCGCCCACCCCGACACCGCCGGCTTCGACCGTCGGTCGGCCGACTGGTTCCGCGGTTTCGGCGCCTGTGACGACGAAGCGATCAAGCGGCTGTCCGAGGGCAAGGTCGCCCTGGTTCCCGGACTGGCTCTGCCGCACGGGATTCCCGAGGTCGTTGAAATCGCCACGAATTTTGAGTATTTGGGCCACGGATTCGATGAAATCGCCTTCGAGGCAGGGCGTTTCGGCCAACAGCCCGACGAAGCGGCGGGGCTGCTGGCCCTGATGACACGCGTCATCGAGGTCCCCGAGGCGCCCGTGCTGGAGGACAATCCCTGGGCCGCCGGCCTGCGGGACCTGCGCCGGAGCCTGGAGCGACACGCCACCCCCACCCAGATGTCCCGCTGGGTGGCCGCTTGGCGACGCTATTTCTTCGGCCTCGGATGGGAGACCCTGCACCGCAGCCAGGGCACCCTCCCCTCCCTCAATGAATTCATCTCCATGCGTATGGCCGGGACGGTCGGAATGGAGATCCTTACCACCATGAGCGATATCGCGGAAGGCTATGAGCTGCCGACCGCCGAATTGGAGAAACCCGCCGTCCGGGCCCTCATCGAAATGAGCTGGATGCTGGTCGCACTGGACAACGACCTGTATTCGTACCACCGTGAGGCATTGCTTCAGGGGAATGGGCTCAACGCCATAGACGTCGTCGCCAGGGAAGACGGTTGTACGACCACGCAGGCAGTCCCCAAAGTCGTGGCGATGCGTGACCGGGTGATGTGCCTTTTCCTCCGACTCCGTGACCAGCTCGCGTTGGATTCGGGATGGGAACTGAACCGGTATGTCGCCACCCTGGCGCAATGGGTGCGCGCGCACCTCGACTGGGCACTGGCCAGCCCGCGCTACCTCACCCCGCTGGGGGCCGACAGCCCACCCGGCACCTGGGCGCAGCTGCCCACTTCCTACGCCCCACGCCCCACCGACGACAACCTCGAACCTTTGCCGATCCCGGCCGTCGCCTGGTGGTGGCGGTGCGCCGATCTCACCCACTCACCGGCGGCGCCGGCCCCCACACCGGCCCTGCCGCTGCCCCGCCACCGCAGCGCCGCCTAGAGCGCGGACCGTCCGGGACCGGCCGCCCGGTCCCGGACGGTCCCGGGGCGGTCCCGGACCGACTCACCAGCCGCGCAGCCAGCGCCTGAACCGCTGCCAGCGGGTCGGGGCCGGAGCCGACCGCTCGGGCGGAGCGGGGAAGCGCGGCGGCATCGGCGGGGCCAGCGGCGCCGGTCCGGGCATCGGGCGGCGGGCGCTGCCCGGCACGGGCGCCTGCGCGCCGAGCGCGTCGGCGTTCTCGGGCTCCGGTCTGCGCGCGCTGAACTCCACGGGCAGTGAGACCAGATGCCGGGCCACCCAGGACGAGACCCAGCTCAACTCGCTCTCGGCGACGGACAGCCGGAGGTCGGGCAGCCGGATGAGCAGGGCGTCGATCCCGCTGTCCGTGATGGCCCGGCCGATGTCCTGCCCCGGGCACTCGTGCGGGCCGCCGCTGAAGGCGAGGTGGGACCGGTTGCCGTGCATGGGCGCGGCGAGGTCCGGGCGGATGACGGGGTCGACGTTGCCCGCGGCCAGGCCGAGCAGCAGCATGTCCCCGGCCTTGATCTGCTGACCGGCGAGTTCGGTGTCCGCCGTCGCCCAGCGGCCCGGGACCACGGCGAGCGGCGGCTCGTTCCACAGCACCTGCTCCACCGCGTCCGGCAGCGTCATATGGCCGCCCGCCAGCGAGGCGCGGAAGCGCGGGTCGGTGAGCACCATCCGCAGCGTGTTGACGATCAGGTTGGTGGTGGTCTCGTTGCCGGTGAGCAGGACCAGCCGCAGGTGCTGCACCACCTCGTCGTCGGTGAGGTCGGAGCGGTGTGTCAGCAGCCACGACGCGAGGTCCTCGCCGGGGCTGACGTGCTTGCGCGCCACGAGCTGCCGGACGGCCTCGGTGACGTACTCATTGCTGCGGACGGCCGACTCGGATCCCTTGATCAGCTCCCGGCTGGCCTCGACCAGCCGCGGACCGTCCTCGTCGGGCATCCCGATCAGGTGCGTCAGCACCAGCATGGGCAGTTGCTGGGCGAACTGGACCAGCAGTTCTGCCCGCCCCGCGCCGGAGAAGTCGTCGATCAGCTGATTGGCGAGCCGGGTGACATGGCGGCGGATGCCGCGGCGGTCGAAGCGCCCCATGCTCTCGGTGACCGCGGCGCGCAGCCGCTCGTGCTCCTCGCCGTCGGCGAACATGCAGGTGGGCTGCCAGGCGATGACCGGCAGCAGGGTGGAGTCGGGCGCGATGTTCCCCTGGCGCAGATCGCGCCAGTGCCGCGAGTCGCGGGAGAAGCGCGAGGGCGTACGGGTGACTTCCAGGTTCTCCCGGTAGCCCAGGAGCAGCCAGGCGGGTACGTCGCCGTCCAACTGGACCGGCGCCACCGGGCCATGGGTCGCGCGCAGCCGCTCGTACAGCCCCATCGGGTCGCTGGAGTGCTCAGGCCCGAAGAGGTCCGCCAGGCCGCCGGCCTCCGGGTGGCCGTGGGCCGGACAGCCCGGGGGCGGCACGGTCGCCGGGTCGGTGCGAACGTCGTCAGGAGGGGTCACAGTGGCTCCGGGGTCGCGGTGGTCATGGAGTGCAGATAGCGGGTGAGCGCCAGCAGGACGTCGCGGCACGAGCCGCGGTCGCGGGCGTCGCAGTCGATCATCGGCACCGAATCGGGCAGGTCCATGGCGGCCCGGAGATCCTGCATGGGGTAACTGGGCGCGCCCGGGAAGGTGTTGACGGCGACGACGAACGGCACCCCGCGCTCCTCCAGCCGGCCGACCACGTCGAAGCTCACTTCGAGGCGGCGGGTGTCGATCAGGACCACGGCGCCCAGGGCCCCTTCGAACAGGCCGTTCCAGAGGAACCAGAAGCGCTCCTGGCCGGGCGTGCCGAACAGGTAGAGCACCAGGCGTTCGTTCAGGCTGATCCGGCCGAAGTCCATCGCCACGGTGGTCGCGGTCTTGCGCTCCACCCCGGAGGTGTCGTCGACTCCGACGCCCGCCTGGGTCATCGTCTCCTCGGTGGTCAGCGGCCGGATCTCGGTCACCGAGCCGACCAGGGTCGTCTTGCCGACCCCGAAGCCACCGACGATCACCACCTTCACCGCGGCGGTCGTCGTGGCGGCCAGGGTGTCCTCGGTCCGGGGCCCGACGGGGATCTCAGAGGTTTTGTAGTCCATGCATCACCGCTTTGAGGAGGTCGACGTCGGGCAGCGCCGCGGCCGGGATGGGCGCACGGGCCTCCGCCCGGCCGTCCGAGAGCAGGTCCGTGAGCAACACCGTGACCGTGCTGACGGGCAGCACCAGATAGGCGGAGATCTCGGCGACGGACAGCGGGTAGTGGCACATCCGCAGGATCGAGGCGTGCTCGGGCTGGGTGCCCGGCTGCGGCACCGAGCGGGAGACGATCAGGGTGACGAGGTCGAGGGAGTCCTTCTGCGCCTCGGCCGGCTCCGTACGGCCGGTGGAGACCACGTACAGCCGCTCGGGGGCGCCTTCCGCGGTCTCCTTCTCCTTGCCGTCGTCGCCACCGTCGCCGGCGCCGTCGTTGGCGTTCTTGGTGTCGGGCTCGCTCATGTGACCTGCTCGTCCACGCGCGGTGGGCTGCTGAGGTGTTCACCGATGCGCGCCACCAGATCGCGCATGCGCTGCCCCATCAGCCCGGCGTCCACTCCCTCGTCGGCCAGCACCGCCAGATACGCGCCGGCGCCGGCAGCCATGAGGTAGAAGAAGCCGCCGCTGACCTCGATGACCACCAGCCGCATCCGGCCGCTGCCGTGCGGGAACTCCGCGGCGACGGCCCCCGAGAGGCTCTGCAGTCCGGCGCAGGCGGCGGCCAGCCGGTCGGCGGTGTCGATGTCGGTGCCGACTTGCGCGATGCACAGGCCGTCCGACGACAGCACCACCACATGCCGGGTCTGCGGGACGCTGGACGCGAGGTCGTTGAGCATCCAGTCCATGTTGAGCCGCTGCTGTGTCACGTGCCTACTCATCCCCATCTGACGACGCGTCGTAGTTCTGCCGGCCGGTTTCGACTATCGACGGCTCGACCGACGGCTCACCGGAAACGCCGTCCTGGAAGGCGGCCAGCCAGATCCCCGGCTGCACGGCCGACTCCGCGGGGCGCTGCGGGGCGGGCCGGGGGGCGGCGGGCGACGCCGCCCTGCGCGGCGCCGTACCGGGGCCGCGGCGGCGGCGCTGCGGCCGGCCAGCGTCGTTGCGGGGCCCGGGGATCGGTTCGTCCATGCCCGCCATACCCAGCACTCCCGAACCGTTGCGCATGCCCATCGGCATCGCCCGCCGTACCGGCTTGGGCGGTGGCAGGACCGCGGCCCTGGCGATCATGCCGCCGGGGACAGGGGTCGCGGTGATCAGGTTCTGCGGCACCACGAGCACCGCTCGGACGCCGCCGTACGCCGAGGGGCGCAGCGAGACCTGGAAGGCGTTGGCGTGCGACAGCTTGCTGACCACGGCCAGCCCCAGCCTCGGCGACTCGCCGAGGTCGTTGAGGTCGAGGCCGGACTCGGCGGCCTGCGCGAGCACCCGCTCGGCGCGCACTCTGGCCTCCTCGGTGAGGCCGACTCCGGCGTCCTCGATCTCGACCGCGACACCGGACTGCACCTCGATCGCGGTCAGGTGCACGCGGGTCTGCGGCGGCGAGTAGCGGGTGGCGTTGTCCAGGAGTTCGGCGAGCGCGTGGATCAGCGGCTCCACCCCGGGGCCGACCACGCCGACCTCGGCCACCGAGTGCAGTTCCACCCGCTGGTAGTCGATGATCCGGGACATGGCTCCGCGCAGCACGTTGTAGAGCGGAATGCTCTTCTGCCACTGCCGGCCGGGGCGGGAGCCGCCCAGCACCGCGATGCTGTCGGCGAGCCGGCCGATGAGCGCGGTGCCGTGGTCCAGGTGCAGCAGGTCGCCGAAGACCGCCGGGTCGGCGCCGTGCCGGTCCTCCATCTCCCGCATGTCCTGAGCCTGTTGGTGGACGATGGCCTGGACCCGGCGGGCGATGTTGACGAACGCGCGCTGGGCGGAGTCGCGGAGGTCCCCCTCGGCCTGCACGGCCTGTATCACGGACCGCAGCACCGCCGAGTGCGCCGCCTCGAACCGGGGGTCGAGCCGGGTCTGCCAGACGACGCCGCGCAGCACCTCCTCGATGGACAGGCCCTTCTGGAGCCGGGACATGGCGGCCGGCAGCAGGTCCGAGGCCAGCCGCAGGGTCTCCGTCTCCTGTTCGGCCAGCCGCCGCCGCAGGCCGTCCTCCTGCGCCGCGTGCCGCTGGCGCAGTACGGCGATCACCCTGCCCCGGTGCACCACCTCCAGGGAGGCGAGCGCGACGGCGAGCAGGGCCACCAGAGCGCACCAGGCGACGGGCACCCGCGCGTCGGCCGGGACCGCGACGACGGCCAGCGCCGCGCACACCGCCAGGACCGCAGGGGGAATTATCCACAGGGGCGCGGAGGCGGGTCGCCGGCCTCCTGGGGACGAGTCGGCAAGAACCATCGACTTCCTCAATACATCGCGAAAGGATTATTGGGCGGCGGGTGCGCCACGGCACCTGTGGCGGGCCTCGAATGCGGCCCGGCCCCGATAACGCGCGGCACCGCGACAGCCGGCGGCGACCTGCAGTAATGACTCCAGCTCGCTGCGCGACATGGAGCATAGCCCTTTCGACTTGGGCCCGGCATGAAGATGTCGTTTTCCCAGGAATGCACTGTTGTACGTACTCAAAACACCGATTGAAGCGATCAATCTGTTGCATTCGTGCCATCGATTGAAGCCAGACCCTTGGCAATATCGAGCAATCCCCTGCGGATCCCGGACGCCGCACGACGGGGTCGGCCGCGCTGCCCCGGCCGGGCCCGGCCGCCCCGCCCCGAGCCGGGGGCCGAGCACGCCGGGACGACTCCCGGCGCATAAACTGCGTCCATCGCGGGGGCATGGATCAGGGGGATGCCTCCGCATCGTCCGGTCTTGGGGGGAACGTGCTCGCCAGCAGAATGTCCGCAGCACCCGCGCACGGCAGCCGCGTATGAGCAAGCACCGCCGCAAGGCGCCCCCCTGCTCCGGCATACCCCCGGTGACCACGGACGACGCTTGCGCCACGTACCCCGCCGGCGGCGGACGCCGGCGCAGAACACCCGCGGTCACCCCGCTGGGACGTGCGGCGCGCGCCGCGCGGCAACCCCTCCAGCGGTTCCTCACCGCCTTCCCCGCGGTCGCCAGGACCGCCCGCCGGATGCGGTGGCACTACCCCCGCCCGGGCAGACGCGGCTTCCGCCGCTGGCTGCCCTCCTGGCAGCAGTGGCTGACCGTCGTCCTGACCGGCGCCGTCGGGCTCGGCACGCTGGTCGGCTACGCGTACTGGCAGGCGGAGATACCGAAGAACCTCAACTCCTTCGCCACCCAGCAGAACAACATCTACTACTGGGCGGACGGCAGCGAGATGGCCCGCAGCGGCTGGGTCAGCCGGCAGGAGATGCCGCTGGAAAAGGTCCCGCAGGATGTGCGGTGGGCCGTGTTGGCCGCCGAGAACGAGACCTTCTACTCCGACTACGGCGTCTCGCCCTCGGGAATCGCCCGCGCCGCCCTGCGGATGGGCGCCGGCGGCGACACCCAGGGCGGCTCCACCATCACCCAGCAATACGTGAAGAACGCCTACCTGAACCAGGACCAGACGCTTTCCCGCAAATTCACCGAGATGCTCATCAGCGTCAAACTGGATAATCGAATGAGCAAGCGAGAGATCCTCCAGGGATACCTCAATACGAGCTGGTTCGGGCGCGGCACGTACGGCATCCAGCGCGCCGCCCAGGCGTACTACGGCAAAGAGGTCTCAGAACTCGACGCGAGCGAGGGCGCCTTCCTGGCCTCCCTGCTCAAGGGGGCCGCGCTGTACGACCCGACGGTGAGCGACGCCAACCGCCGGCGCGCCGAGGAGCGGTGGGACTGGACGCTCGACCGGATGGTCAAGATCGGCAAGCTCTCCGCGAAGGAACGGGCCGGCTTCACCGTCTTCCCCACCCCGAAGGCCGCGCCGAAAGCCACCGGCCTCAGCGGCCAGTCGGGCTATCTGATGGGGATGGCCAAGGCCTACCTGGGCAAGCACACCCGGATCCCCGACGCCGAGTTCGACCGCGGCGGCTACCAGATCTACACGACGTTCGAGAAGCCGAGGGTCGAGGCGCTGAGCAAGGCGGTGCGCAAGGTCCGGGCCGACCTCGACCCGGACAAGCGCTCCACCGACCGGTACGTACGCGTCGGCGCGGCCTCCGTCGCCCCCGACGGACGCGTGCTCGCCGTGCACGGCGGCGAGGACTACCTCCGGCAGGGCTCCAACGACGCCAACGCGGTGAACGTGCCGGCCGGCACCGCCTTCACCCCCTTCGTCTACGCGGCCGCGCTGCGCGAGGGCGTGCAGAAGAAGCGCGGCGCGGCCCGCGTCCCCGTCTCCCCCGGCACCCCCTACGACGGCGACGACAAGGTCTCCGTCAAGACGCCCGAAGGGCCGTACTGGGACCGGAGCGGGAAGATCGTGAAGGTGAGCAACGACGGGGGCAGGTCCTGGGGCCGGATCAGCCTGCGCGAGGCGATGGTCCACTCCGTCAACACGCCGCTCATCCAACTCGGCATGGACGTCGGCCTGGAGGGCGTGCGCCGCACCGCGCGGGACGCCGGGCTGCTGGAGGCCAGCTTCGGGCCGCAGGTGCCCGCGTTCTCGCTCGGCAACTCCACGCCGAGCGCGCTGCGGATGGCCGGCGCGTACGGCACCTTCGCGGCCGGCGGCCTGCACACCGAGCCGTACTCGGTGCTCCGGGTGACCCGCAACGGCGCGAAGATCGCGATGCCCCGGCCGCCGGCCGACCGCGCACTGAGTCCGCAGGTGGCGGCGCGCGTCACGGACGCGCTCCGCGGCGCGGTGCAGACCCCGGACGGCCACGCGGCGGCGGCGCGCGCCGTCGGCCCCGGGGCCGCGGGCAAGAGCGGCACCGAACCGGACAACAAGTCCGCGTGGTTCGCCGGCTACACCGCCCAGGAGTCGACCGCCGTCGCGCTGTTCCGGCTGGAGCCGAAGACGCTGGAGCTGCTGCCGCTCAACGGCCTCGGCGGCGGCTCCCGGTCCGCGGCGGGCAGCCGCTAC
The DNA here is from genome assembly GCF_035828615.1 of Streptomyces sp. H27-D2. Classification (NCBI taxonomy): domain Bacteria; kingdom Bacillati; phylum Actinomycetota; class Actinomycetes; order Kitasatosporales; family Streptomycetaceae; genus Streptomyces; species Streptomyces sp. H27-D2. The sequence continues at coordinate 15,608 of NZ_JAYMZR010000078.1, forward strand.
CCGATCCAGATCTGGACGGACTACATGAAGGCGGGCGCGCGGTAGGCGAATGACGGCGCAGGCTGCGCGCCGGGCCCGCTCCGGGGCTGCTCCGGGGCTGCTCCGGGGCGGCTCCGGGGCGGCTCCGGGGCTGCTTCAGGGCTGCTTCAGGACGCGGCTACTTCTTCAGGAAGGACTTCCAGTCCGGGGACTGCGCCGGGTCCAGGCCCCTCAGCCGCTCCAGGACCTTGGGGTCCTGCGCGTCCATCCAGTCCGCGAGCTGGCGGAACGACACGCAGCGCACCCCGTCCCGGCGGCACACGCCCTTCACCACGTCCTCGACGGCCCGCATGTAGATGCCGCCGTTCCAGTCCTCGAAGTGATTGCCGATGAACAGCGGCGCCCGGCTGCCGTTGTAGACCCGTTCGAAGCCGTTGAGGTAGCCGTCGCGGGTCTCCTTCTCCCAGGTCGCATGCTTGGACGGGTCGCCCTCGGTGCTGTCGCCGGACTGGTTGTAGAGGAAGTTGAAGTCCATGGAGAGCACCTGCACCTCCTTGTCCGGGTACGGCAGCATCTGGAGCGGGAAGTTCCAGATGCCCTCCGTCCTGGACGGCCAGATCTGGAAGTCACCGGGCGAGCTCGCGTCGTAGCGCCAGTCGAAGGACTTGGACGCCTCGATGAGGTTCCGCTGTCCCTCAAGACAGGGTGCGCGCCCGCCCACGAACTCCTTGTCGACGTCGAAGGGCAGCGGAGGGATGTCCTTGAAGCCGGTGTTGGTCTTCCAGTTCCGCACGAAGGAGTAGGACTGCTCGATCTCGCTCTTCCACTCCTCGGTGCTCCAGTCGCCGCCGCCCTTGGCACCGCAGAAGTGGCCGTTGAAGTGGGAGCCGATCTCGTTGCCGTCCAGCCACGCGAGGCGCAGCTGTTCCAGCGTCGTTCTGATGTGCGCGTCGGTCGCGAAGGAGATCGCCGCCGAGCCGGGCTTGTGCTGGGGCGGGCGGTACAGCGTCTGCTTCGACTTCGGCAGCAGGTACATGCTGGTGAGGAAGAACGTCATCTGCGCGTTGTTCTCCTTCGCCACCTGGCGGAAGTGGGAGAACAGCCCGTCGTCGCCCTGCAGCGCGCCGTCCCAGGAGAAGACGACGAACTGCGGCGGCTTCTCGCCGGGCTTGAGCTTCTTCGCCTTGGGCTGCTTCGGCTGCGGGCCGGTGGAGGACGTGGACCCGTCGCCGAGCACCTTCACCTTCCCGTCCCACTTCGGCTGCCCCTTGTCCTTGGCGGTGTCGCTGGCGCTGCCCTGCGCGCCGCCGCTCCGGCGGCCGGCCGGCCCGGCGTCCCCAGGGTCCGTGGCGGAGCCGTCGGCCGGTGTGGCCGTCTTGCCGCCCGCCGAGGTGTCGTCGCAGCCGGTCGCCACCGACAGCGCCAGCGCGACGGAACCGCATATCGCTATCAGCGCGGATCGGCGTGTGGTCCTGACCATCGACTTCGTTCCCCCCAGGCACAGACCGAGACGTACGGCCTTGAACTATCACCATCAGATCATCACATCTGAGGGCCCGGTGTCCGACCGCTCGGCGACGCCGCGGGGCGAGGCCGATCCACAAGGTGCGGTTCGCCCTTTTGGACGTAGAATGATCGATCATCGTTCAGATGACCCGTGCGGAGTGCTTGACGATCACGATCATCGGCTTCTACATTCTGTTTAACGGAAAAATATTTCCACATAGCGAAACATGCCGGGTGGGACGGGCATCACCCGTCCCACCCGGCCCTTCCGGCAGGAGGCGCGCGGCGACGGGCTGCCGTCCTACCCGCACCCCCGGAGGCTGCCGGAATTCTGGGAGTTCCCCACCGTCTCCATGGGTCTGGGCCCGCTCGGCGCGATCTACCAGGCGCGCTTCAACCGCTATCTGACCGCCCGCGCCATCAAGGACACCTCCGCCTCGCACGTCTGGGCGTTCCTCGGCGACGGCGAGATGGACGAGCTGGAGGCGACCGCCGCCCTGGCGCTGGCCGGGCGCGAGAAGCTGGACAACCTCACCTTCGTCATCAACTGCAACCTGCAACGCCTGGACGGCCCCGTCCGCGGCAACGGCAAGATCGTCCAAGAACTGGAGCGGCAGTTCCGGGCGGCGGGCTGGAATGTCGTCAAATCGCTCTGGGGATCGGCCTGGGACCGGCTGCTCGCCCTCGACACCGACGGCGCGCTCGTACGCCGCCTCGGCGAGGTGCCCGACGGCCAGTTCCAGACCTACGCCGCCTCCAGCCCCTCATACATCCGCGAGCACTTCCTCGGCGCGGACCCGGCGCTGCGCTCGATCGGCGCGCGGCTGACGGACGCGGAGCTCTCCGAGATCGTCGGCACCTCGCGGGCCGGCCATGAACCGCGCAAGGTGTACGCCGCCTACCGCGCCGCCGTCGACCACAAGGGCGCGCCGACCGTCGTCCTGGTGCAGACGGTGAAGGGCTGGACGCTGGGCCCCGGCTTCGAGTCGCGCAACGCCAACCACCAGATGAAGAAGCTCTCGGGCAAGGAGTTCCGCGCGATGCGCGACCTGCTCGAACTCCCCATCCCGGACAGCGTCCTCAACGACGAGCTGGTCCCGTACGCACACCCCGGCAAGGACTCCCCCGAGGCCCACTACCTGGCCGCCCGCAGGCACGCGCTCGGCGGCCCCGTACCGCAGCGCCGGGTGCGCTTCACCCCGCTGCCCGAGCTGCCGGCCAAGCCCTTCGAGGCGATGCGCAAGGGGTCGGGAAGCCAGCGGACCGCCACCACGATGGCGTTCGTCCGGCTCATCAAGGACCTGATGCGGGACGAGGAGACCGGCAAACGCTGGGTGCCCATCGTCCCGGACGAGGCCCGCACCTTCGGCATGGAGTCGCTCTTCCCGAGCGCCGGGATCTACTCCCCGCTCGGCCAGACCTACGACCCGGTCGACCGCGACCAACTGCTCTACTACAAGGAGGCGACCGACGGACAGATCCTCAACGAGGGGATCACCGAGGCCGGTTCGATGGCCTCGCTGACGGCCGCCGCCACCGCCTACGCCACGCACGGCGAGGCAATGATCCCCTTCTACATCTTCTACTCGATGTTCGGCTGGCAGCGCACCGCCGACCAGATGTGGGCGCTCGCCGACCAGCTCGGCCGCGGCTTCCTGATCGGCGCCACGGCCGGCCGCACCACGATGACCGGCGAGGGCCTCCAGCACGCCGACGGCCACTCCCACCTGATCGCCTCCACCAACCCGGCGGCGATCTCCTACGACCCGGCGTTCGCGTACGAGGTCTCCGTCATCGTCCGGGACGGGCTGCGCCGGATGTACGGCGCGTCCGAGCGATTCCCCACCGGCGAGAGCGTCTTCTACTACCTGACGGTCTACAACGAGACCCACACCCAGCCCGCCATGCCCGCGGTGGAAGGCGTCGAGGAGGGCATCCTCAAGGGCCTCTACCGCTTCCGCACCGCCGCCGAGGCAGCCTCGGAAGCGGCAGCTGACGGGCCGGCGGGCGCGACTGCCGAAGCCATGGCGGACGCGCCGCGCGGTGCCCGACCAGATCGCGCCCTGGGTCGAGCAGGACTGGGCGTCCCTGGGCACCGACGGGTTCGGCCTCTCCGAAAGCCGCGAAGGCGCCCGCCGTCACTTCGGGGTCGACGCGGAGTCGGTCGTGGTCGCGGCGCTGGCCGCGCTGGCCCGGCGCGGCGACGTCAAGCCCGAGCTGGTCCGGCGGGCTGCCGTCCGCTACGGCTTGGAGTCCTGACCGGAACACCGGAAGCACCGGAGGCCTCGCCCGGCCGCCGGCGCGACGCGCTCCCGCGCACTTCCAGGTGGTCCAGGAGGTGCCGGGTCGCGTCGGCGACCGCGTCGACGGCCTGGTCGAAGGCGAGCCGGTTGTGCGCGGCCGGGGCCCGGAAGCCGGAGACCTTGCGGACGTACTGCAGGGCCGCCGCCCGGATGTCCTCGTCACCGACGTCGTCCGTGACCGGCGGGCGCAGCGTCTTGATGTTGCGGCACATGCCTCCAGTGTGCCTCCGCGGCCCTCGGTGCGCACGCCTCTCGAATCACCGCGAACCCCGCGAACGAACACTCGCGGTCATGGCTGACGGACACTGAGGAGGCCGCCCCGGCGTACAGCCGGGGCGGCCTCCTCAGTGTCCGTCAGCCCGGCGCCGTTGGGCTAGTGCCCGCCGTGAACGGCTCCCTTTTCCAGGGATCCGCCGAGACTCGTACGCAGCGTCCGCAGGGATTTCTCCTTCCGCGCCGTAACGACCCAGCGCTTTCCCACGAGATACGTGCCGCCGTACATCTGGGCCTCGGTCAGCCAGGCGTGCTGGCCCTTTTCCGCGGCGAAGGTGACCATCCGGTACTCGCCTCGCCGGTTTTTGCAGGCGCCTTGCCGGAGTTCCTGCGATCCTGCGGTGATATCCGGTGTGCAGCCGATGGCATCGGCGATCTCCTCTATCGACGCGGTACCGGTCGCCGGTTTTCCGGAGTGCGTGCCGCCCGTATGTCCGGCGTGTTCCCCGCTTTCCGAGTGCCGGACGGAATTCCGGGCATTCCGGGGGCTTTCCGACGGTGCGTTCCCGGCGCAGCCGCTCAGCACCAGGGTGCAGAGCAAGGCGATGGCCGGGAGCCGCCGGGGGCCGGGCGCGTTGAGTGCCATGGGTCAGCCCGTGGCCCCTGCGCCGACCTTCTTGCCGTCGGGGCTGACCGCGAACCACAGTCCCTGCTTGCCCTGGCCGTTGGTGTCACCGGGCTTCTCGTCGCCGGTGAACCAGTAGACGGGCCAGCAGTCGATGGCGAGCTGCTGGGTGCCGTCGGGGCGCTTGAGCGTGGTGATCAGCTTGTCGGCCACGCCGCTGACCTTGGTCTTGTCGAGGACGGGCTTGGCGGGCTTCCAGGTGTCGAGGCAGGCGCCGACGCAGCCGAACTTCATCGGCCAGGCGCTGTCCTTGTTGAAGCGGTAGAGCGTCCGGGCCTTTCCGTCCACCAGGATCTTGCCGAGCTTGGCGTCGTCGGTGGTCGAGAGCTCGTCCGCGGGCTTCTCGGGCTGCTGCTCGGGTGCTTCCGCGGCTGCCTGGCCCGCCTTCTTGCCGTCGGGTGCGAGCGCGTTCCAGGTGCCGCCGATCCCGTGGCCCTTGGTGTCGCCGACCTTGGTGTCCAGCGAGTAGCGGTAGACGGGCCAGCCCCCGAGGGTCAGCTGCCGGGTGCCGTCCTTGCGCGCCACCGCTCCGAGCAGCGCCGCCTTTATCCCGGCGGTGGCCGTGGCGTCGTCCGCGGGCACCGGCGGCCAGGTCTTGGCGCAGCCGCCCACGCAGGCGGACTTGGACGGTCCGGCGCTGTCCTCGTCGAAGCGGTAGAGCGTGACGCCCTTGCTGTCGGTGACGATGGGGCCCAGTTCGGGCGCTTCGCGCACCGCCAGCTCCTTCGCCGCCGCGCCCGGCTTGCCCGCGGGCTTCTTCGCGTCGTCGGCGTTGCCGCCGGCCGAGCCGTAGCCGCCGGAGCCGTAATCCGATCCGGCCTGCTCGCTGTCGGCCGCGGGCTGCACCTTGTCGCCGCCGTCGGCGGAGTTCCCGTCGGTGCCGCAACCTCCGGCGAGCAGAATGGCCGCGATCGTCGCGCCGGCGAATGCCACTTGACGTTGCTTCCTCATGACGGGCTCCTTCGTGTCCTTCGTGTTCGATCCGGCTGCTTGTCGCCGTTGCGTACTGGATACGGGAAGACCGTCGGCAGGTGCTCAACGGACCCAGAATTTGTCACATCACGCCAAGACTCAAAGTTTTTTGAAGGTGCCTTCTTCAACAACAGCGATGTGACCGGCAATTACTTGCTCATTGCGGCCGGGTACCGAAGCGGCGGGATATTCCGCACATCACTCCTGTATGCGCAGCGCGAGCGCGGGGCAGCGGCGCACCGCGCGCAGCGCCTGCGGGCGCAGGTTCGACGGCAGCGGCATCGTGGCCTGAGCCGGGTAGCCGTCCACGTCGAGCCGGATGACGCCGGGGATGATGTCGGCGCAGAGCCCGTGCCCCTGGCACAGCGTCCAGTTCACGACCAGTTGCTCGGCCGGCTCGGTCGGCGGAGCGCCTTCGTCCATCGGCAGCGGCAGCGCCCCGAGGACGGGTCTGCCGCAGCCGCTGCCGAGCGCGTGGTCCGAGAAGTCGTCCGGGAACGCGGCGAGCGCTGAGGCGACGAAGTGCGAGGTGCCGTCGGGGTGGCTGCACGCGCCGCGGCCCCTGACCGCCCGGATCCGCGCGTGCACGGCGTCGAGCGCGGCCCGTCCGCCGCCCTGGCACGCGTGCGCCAGCGCGTCGGCGAGCGCGGGCAGGCCCAGCACGCACGGTCCGCACTGCCCCGCCGACTCCGCCGCCATCCAGCGCGCCACCCGCAGCGTCTCGCCGACCGGGCAGGTGCCCTCGGGCAGCGGCAGCACCGCCCCCGCCCCCAGCACCGCGTCGAACTCGGCGAGCGAGCCGCGGGAGATCAGTGCGGACTGCGCGGTGTCCGGACCCAGCCAGCGGCCGTGGTAGCCGCCGACCAGCACCCCCTGGCCGGCGCCGATGCCGCACACCTCCAGAACGTACGGCAGGGGTATCCCGGTCGGCGTCTCCACGACCCAGGCTCCGGCGACGGTCAGCAGGACGGTGCCGGGCTCGTTGGGCAGCCCCACCTCGCGGTACGCGAGGGCGCCCAGCCGTGCGGCGAGGCCGAGTTGGGCGTAGGTCTCGGCGTTGGACAGCAGGGTGGGCAGGCCCTTGAGGCCGCTCTCGCTGGAGCGCACCTTACGGCCGGCCGGGAGGGCGGGGCCGTTGTTGAGTCCGCTGGTGAGGGCGGTGCCCTCGCCGGTGACGAAGCGCTCCGGCAGCCGGTTCACCCGCATCGGGACGCCGGCCGGGCCGCGTTCGGCCACCGCGGCGCGCACCGATTCCTCGACGTCCTCCCGGGTCACCCCGATCACGATCTCCTCGGAGCCGAGCGCCGCCGCGGTCAGTGCGGCGCCGTCGAGCACCATGTGCGGCACGAGCAGCAGCAGGGTGGTGTCCTTGAGGCAACTGGGTTCGCCCTCGCTGCCGTTGACCACCACGGCCGATCTGCCGTCCTTGCGGCCGGCCGACTCGATGACGGCCCGGAGCTTGCGGGCGAACGGGAAGCCCGCTCCGCCGCGGCCGCGCAGGTCGGTGTTCTCCGCGAGCGCCACCACCTCCTCCTGCCGGAGTTCGGGCAGCGAGCCGTGCTGGGTCAGATGCGCGACGCGGTCCAGCCGCCCCACCCGGTCCAGGCCCGCCAGCAGCCGGGGCGGGCCGATGGTGGCGAGAGCGGGCGGCGCGCCGGTCAACGACCCCACCCGCGCGCGTTGCCGCGCTCGGCGGCGGTGGGCCGGGGAGGCGTGGTGGGCCTGGGCGGTACATCGGACCGGGTCTCCACGGCCCGCCTCGACGCCATCCGTTTCGCCAGCACGGCCGCGACCGCGATCAGGCTCACCGCGTACGCGGTGGTGACCCAGGAGCTGGCGGCCCGCCCGCTGTTCAGGCCGTGCACCAGCGACGCGCCCCACGCGGGGTACGCGCACATGTGCAGCGCCCGCCACCAGTGCGAGCGGCCGTTGGAGGCGAAGGCGCTGCGCACCGCTCCGGTCACCGCCACGGCCAGAAAGAGGTAGCCGGCCAGCGTCCCGAGCCCGATCAGCAGCGGGCGGCGGTCGTCGGCGAAGGGCAGCACCGCGGCGGCGCCGCTCGCCTGCTGCTCGGCGACCTTGACCCAGATGTGCAGGGCGAGGAAGCCGAACCCGCAGACCGCGGCGCCGCGGTGCACTCCTTGGGCGATCAGCCGGTGGCCGGAGCGCAGCAGCACCCGGTCGGTGGCGATCAGGCCCCACAGCACGGTGGCGGTGAACGAGACCAACGACAGGACGCCCGCGCCGAAGTCGAGGAATTCCCAGGTCCGGCTGAAGACGCCGGCGGGGCCCGCGACGAGCAGCGAGGCCACGGCCGCCGCGCCGAGGGCGGTGAGCGTCCGGTTCCGGCCGCCGGCGCCGGGCATCAGCGGTGAACGGCGTACAGCCCGCCGGCCCCCGGTCGGGGTGGGCGGGTTGGCATGTCGGCGCCGGCCGCGTGGCCGGTGCGAGCGGGGCATCTGAATCTGGGAGAGGGGCATCGGAGCCTTCCGAGCGCGCGGATGCCGGGCACTCCACATCGTCCTCGGCACCCAAATGGGTTGGTGTCGGCTGAGGAGGGGGTCGGCGGGCGGCCTTCGCTTCCTCTCGCTGTCCCGGTTCAGTCAGAACTCCGGACCGCGGGACCGGGCGGAGCAACCCGGACCTGGTTCTCAAAACGCTCGTACCGCTGATATCCGGTGATGACCATCTACACGTTCTCCGCTTCTGCGACGAGGTGGATACCCTCTGCTCCGTGCCGTCCGATCCTGGTCGGCTCAGTGTGTGCAAAACCGGAACAGTACGGCCGGAAGGGGAATCCACCGGGCGAAATACACCGACGTTCCATGATTGCCGGACCAGCTCCGGCGCCGAAGTGGAGGGATCGCCGCCAAGTCCGCTGCCGTTAGCCGGGGTTCAGCAGCATCGCCGGGCTCCGCAAGACCTTCACAAGGTTTATCGCGTTGTGACAAATTGTTGCGCGCGCGTCGTCCCCACGCCGCGCAGTTACGGAAGATGCCCACCCAAGAGGGTGCGGGAGGACCCTCAACTTCCATGTCGGCACGGGAAACCGGCAAGGGAGATAACCTCCGCGGACTTGTCCCTTCCCTCATCGGACAGGTCTTACCCTGGCAAGAACGAGGTAGAGATGTGCGAACTCCTGAACCTCATCTGGTCACGCCCTCGGGGCGAGTGGACCGGCGTTCTGCGCAATGAACTCCCATCGCTGGCCGACGAAGTGGTCAAGGCACTTCGGCAGGGAATTCCGGACTTTGCAACACTTTTGGACGGCTCTCACCGCGAAGAGGCCAAATGGGGAGTCGAACAGGCTCTGTTGACGGCTCTCGGCTACCAAACGCCGACGGAGAGTACGGAATTCGGCGACCGACCGGCCGACGCCGCCTCCCCGGCCGCCGTGAGCGCGCGGCCGGTCGCCTTGTCGCCACCACGCGCCGCACCGTCGCTCGACCGGGCACGCCGCGACCTCTTCGAGGCCCTCACCGGCGAGTTGGACGTGTCCGAGATCGCCCTCGCCGACCTGGCGCGGGCCGCCGAGTGGGACCTCCCCGAGACCGTGCTGGCCGTGGCGCTGGCCGTACCCGGTGAAGCGCCGCGGCTGGCAGCGGCGTTAGGCGAGACCCCGGCCGGCATGATCGGTGACGAGCTGACGCTGCTCATCCCCGAGCCGGGCCCCGACACCCGCGCCGCACTGGAGATCACGCTGCGCGGCAGGGCCGCCGCGGTGGGGCACACCGTGCCGATCACCGACACCGCGTCCTCGCTGCGCTGGGCACGCCGGCTGCTCAGCCTGACGCCGGCCCGCGGCGGGCCGGACGCCCGGGTCGTCTTCGTCGACGACCACCTCTCCACGCTGCTGCTGCTCCAGGACGAGTCGCTGGCCAGAGCGTTGGCCGAACGCTGCCTCCAGCCACTGGAGGGGCTGACGCCGCGACAGAGCGAACGGCTCGAAGTGACCTTGCTCGCCTGGCTCGAAGGGGGTGGCGCGCCGGAGGCCGCGAAGGCGCTCAAAGTGCACCCCCAGACGGTGCGATACCGTCTGCGGCAGATTGAGAAGCTCTTCGGTCCCGGCCTGCGGGACCCGCGTACCCGCTTCGACCTGGAACTGGCACTGCGCAGCCGCCGTCTGCTCGCGCAAATACGCCGCCAGCGTTCGCGGGTGGCGCGTAGAGCTCGGGCCGTCACGGTAGCGGGCCCGCCCCTGGGGATCGCCCGAGAGGCTCGCGTCAACGGTCTGTGACCCGGTGCGACGCACCGCGAACGGTCCCGCGCACCGACGACGGCGGCCCCGAAGATGACTTCGGGGCCGCCGCTCGGTGCGAGTGTGTAACTCGGGGGACAGGACTGCCGGTCGGAGTCCGGGGAAGGCCCTCAGATCCCGGTGAGGGAACTGAGGGAACTGAGGGCAGTATCCGAGGGGTTGATCAACCGCAGTCCTCACCGGAGTTGATGCACCCGACGGCCTCGTTCATCAGGTCGTCCGACATCACGTTGATGAAGTCGCCGTGGTCGGTCACCGGCTTGTGCAGCTGCTCGGGGAAGCTGTCCACCGCGAACAGATCACCCGCGGGGATGTCATAGGTGATCTTCTGCGTCAGCTGCGGGATGGCCTTGAAGCCGTTGCCGCAGCTGCCGTCCTGCTGAGCGAACGCCACATGGGTGCGGTGGTTGGCGCTGTCGATGTTCTGCCCGTCCCAGCAGCTCTGGAACTTCAGCGAACGCACCACCTTGCTGCCCTCGGGACAGATCGGGTACTTGTCCGTCAGCTGGCGGTCCTCGAATCCGGTGCAGCTCCAGGACGCGTTGGCGTTGGCGTCGCCGTTGGTGAACGCCTTGGCGTCGCCGGTGATGATCCGCAGGAAGCGCGGCATCCCGGTGACCTCGCCGGCCTGGCTGCCGCTCAGCGTGATCTCCGCGTCAGCGGGCTGGAGGATCTTGCCCACATTGCCGTCCTGGCCGCCGCCGGGCGCGTTCACGTCCTTCTCGTCGCCGTTGTCACGCAGCCGGACCACCGGCCAGTAGTGCGTGGACTGATCGCCGTTGGTGCACGTGGTGTCGGCTGCGGCGAGGCTCTCGTCGGTCGAGAAGGCGTCGGTGGACTCGTTGCCCACGTAGTCGTGCATGTGGTGGGCTCCGTTGCTCACCCCCGGAGCGACGATCACGTTGTCGGGGTTGAAGTGGCCGTTCTCGTTGACGCCGCACTCCGAGGTGAAGGTGCCCGTGGAGGCGTCGCCGCCCTCGTCGGGCGCATCGACGTTCGGCTGGACGGAGGTGATGTCCACGAAGTCGTCCTGGACCGGGCCGTTGCCCTGACCGCCCTGGCCGTCCCCCTGGCCCTGCTGATCGCCCTGACCGTCCTGGCCCTGCTGATCGCCCTGGCTGTCCTGTCCGCCCTGGACGTTCTGATCGCCCTGGCCGTCCTGGCCCTGCTGATCGCCTTGGCCGCCGCCGTCCTTGACTTGGACGCCGCTGCCGTCCGGCTTGTACTTGCAGCCGCTCATCCTGCCCAGCGCGGCGGGGCTCCCGGACTGCTGGGCGATCGCGTCGGAGATCCGGCGGATGGTCGCGCCGCGGTGCTCCTTGAGACCGCTGAGAATCTTGGTTCTCCCGGTACCGCCCGAGGTCAGCTTCTTGTACGCCTCGGCGACTTGAGCGTCCAGCTGCGCGAGATTGCGGTCCACCACGGGGCGGGACCGTTTGGGCACGTCGCGCAGCCGGTCTCCCACATCGGGACAGTCGATGGTGCTCGACACCGTCTGCGGCGCGCCGGTGTCCTGCTTGGAGCCGCCGGCGGACGCGTTGGCCGCGACGACTGCGACTCCACCGCCACCCAGCACCAGCGCGGCTGCCGCCGCGACGGTCCTGTTCACCGAACGCGGTCGCTTTCGGTTGGATAGCCTCATGAGATCACTTCACTTTTTCGTTCCGAAGTCCGGACGGGCGTCGGCCGGGTGACAGGGAGCCGCTCGGAAGGCGGCCCCGCAGCGGCCAGTGAGTCGAAGTCGACGAGCCCGGTGTCCTCAAGGACCGTGATGTGGTCAAGGACGACTGTGTTGGTTCGCGTGGCCAGGGACCGGACCATGGAGTTTTGGCTCTGCGCCCGCACCTGCGCCACCAGCCCGAAGACCTTCCCGTGCGCCCGGCGCAGCAGATTGGCGAACAGCCGCTCAAAGGCCACGCCTCGGGCCGGCTCCATCTGGTCCAGCCAGCCCTGCTGTTGGTCGGTGGGCTTGTCGGCCAGCTCGATGCCGAGGGACTGCGCCACCTGGATGGAGCGCTTGTCCAGCTCGGTGTGGCCCATCACGAGGTGCTCCCCCGCGGTCTTGACCGCCTCCCGGCCGCCGCGCTGCTGGGCCATCCGGCCGGCGGGCAGCTCCCACAGCCCGGCCAGCCGGACCTTGCGTACGAAGTCCCGGTCGAGCGGTGTCAGCGGTCCGTACTGCGTGCTCACGGTCCCGCCGCCGTCGTCCTCGCCCACCTGCGCCCCGGCCGCCGCGGAGTTCCCGCCGAACAACTGCACGGGGATCAACAACGCCGCCAGCGTCACCGCGAGCGCGCCGATGACGAGTGCCGTGCCCAGCGTGTAACCGGATGCCGCGGATCTGCGGATGACGGATCGCACAAGGTCCTCCCTGCCGTTCAGTGATGCCTCCGGGAATTGCCACCGGACGTTACTGGCTGCCGGGGCGGGGGCACCGGCTGCTCGTCACGCCTGGACAAAGACCTGGGCACGGACGCGGACTGCTGCTACATTGCCGCGCTCCCGCCACCCGCCCGGGGTATCTCTCCGGTTGCGCCGACCGGGTGGAACCGGCGGCTCCGGGTGGATACTGTCGCCATGAGCACCGTGGCCGACTGGGGCGGCACCAGCCGCTTCTCGGACCTGAACGGCCCGGTGCACTGGGCCGACTTCGGCGGACCGCGGGGCGCGCCGCAGCTGGTGCTGGTGCACGGGCTCGGCGGCTCGCACCTCAACTGGTGCCTGCTCGCACCCCGGTTGGCCGAGCGAATGCGGGTGGTGGCCGTCGACCTCGCAGGGTTCGGCCTGACCCATCCGCGGGGCCGCTCCACCACGGTCGCGGCGAACACCGCGCTGCTGGACCGTTTTCTGCGCGAGGTGGTCGGTGGGCCGGCGGTGCTCGTGGGCAATTCGATGGGCGGGATGATCTCGATCCTGCAGGCGTCCGCCCACCCGGACACGGCGACCGGGCTGGTGCTGGTGGACCCCGCGCTGCCGCTGGTCCTGGGCGTGCCGGACCCGCTGGTGGCCTCCTCGTTCTTCCTCTACGGGCTGCCCGGACTCGGCGAGCTGTTCCTGTCCCGGATGCGGGTCGGCAGCACGCCCCGGCAGCAGGTGGACCGGCTGCTCGCGCTGGTGTGCGCCGACCCCTCGGTGGTGCCCGAGGAGCTGATCCTGGCCTCGATGAGCCTGCTCGAACAGCGCGCCGAGATCCCCGGTCTGGACACCGCCTTCCTCACCGCCGCCCGTTCGCTGGTCCTGGTGAACGCCCGCCGGACCGCCTATCGGACCATGATGAGCGGGCTGCGGATACCGGTGTTCCTGATGAGCGGCGAACAGGACCGGCTGGTGCCGGTGCGGTCCGCGCGGGAGGCCGCCGCGCGCAATCCCGGCTGGCGCTTCGAGACGTTCCCCGGGGTCGGCCATGTGCCGCAACTGGAGATCCCGGACACGGTGGCGGCGCGCATCCTGGACTGGCTGGACGCCCCGGCCGGCAAGAACGCCCGCTGAGCGCTGTACGGCCCGCAGGGGAGCGGCGAGGTCGCGGGGAGGACGGCTGGGCCTCGGAGCGCCGGAGTCCACGTATGGAGGCCGGCAGAGCCCGTACGGCCCCCTCCCCGCGGGCCGTCGGCCGGGAAGCACCGCGGCGGCGGCCGTACTGCCCTACTACGGTGTGAGTTCCACCAGTTCGTCGAATCCGGCCCGTATCCCGTTCGCCAGCACGTCGATGTCCGGCACCCCGTCGAAGTCGGCGTTGATGCCGAAGGTGATCCGGTCGAGGTAGGAGAAGATGCCGACGCTGATCCGCATCGTGCTCGCGATGGGAACGTACGGATACATCTCCGCCATCCGCCGGCCCAGCAGATACAGCGGAACGCGCGGGCCGGGCACATTGGTGGTGACCGTCTGCAGGAACTGCTGCGGGAAGCGCAGCGCGGTGCGCGAGCCCAGCGCCAGCAGGGTCGGCGCCGCGAAGTTGGCCATGCCGGTGATGGCGTCGGCGCCGGCCGCCTGACGGCTGTTCTTGAGGTCGTCCATCTGCTCCCGGACGGCGGCGACCCGCTTCAACGGGTCGGGCTCGCTGACCGGCAGGTTCAACAGCACCGCGCTGACCCGGTTGTTCAGCTGCTTGCGCTCGCCGCGCGAGCGCACCGAGACCGGCACCATGGTGCGGACGACCTGACCCTCGGTCAGTTCACCGCGGCTCTCCAGCAGATCCCGGAAGCCGCGGGTGATCGCGGTCAGGATGATGTCGTTGACGGTCCCGCCGGTCACCTTGCGCACCTGTTTGATCTCCGCGAGGTCCGCCTTCGCCCACATCCAGCGCCGGTGCGGACCCGGGCGGCCGTTGAGCGATCCCGCCGCGCGGGTGCTGAGCCTGCGGGCGGTGCCCGGCAGGCTGCTCAGCAGCGCACGGCTGATGTCCAGCACCTCCGAGCCGCTGCGCAGCCGCTTGGCCAGCGCCGGTATCGCGGCGAGATGCTTGACGGGCGTCATCACCACGTCGCGGACGCCGTCGGCGACCAGGTCCAGCGCGGACGGGCTCGGCTCCGGCGTCCACGGCTGCGGTTCGGGCAGTTCGGCGTCCTCGCGCCAGTCCAGCAGCGCTTGCATCAGGTCATTGCCGGCGATGCCGTCGATCATGCAGTGGTGGACCTTCGATATGAGCGCCCAGCGCCCGCCTTCGAGGCCCTCCACCAGCCAGATCTCCCACAGCGGTTTGGACAGGTCCAGCCGCTGGGCAAACAACCGGCCCGCCAGGTTGCGCAGTTGGTCGTCACCGCCGGGTGAGGGCACCGCGGTGTGCCGCACGTGGTAGAGGATCTGGAAGTGGTCGTCGTCCACCCACACCGGCCGGCCCAGGTGCAGCGGCAGGCTCATCACCCGCTGCCGGTACCGGGGCACCGCGGCCAGCTTGGAGACGAACAGCCTGATCACGTCCCCGTAGGACGGCGCGGGCCCTTCGAACACCAGGACCGAGCCCACGTGCATCGGCACGTTCTCGTCCTCAACGAAGTAGAATCCTGCGTCTATCGCGCTCATCCGGTCCACACGACGAACCGTATGGCGGCCCCGGGGCGCAGTCCAGAGCGCCTCGGCGCGCGGGGCGCGGGCGGCGACCGGCGCTCCGGCCCGCTCACTCCAGCAGTTTGGCCCGCCAGAACCGGTGGATGATCTCCCGGAACCCGGTGTGCGAGGGGTGACGGCCCACATGCACGAAGGCCCAGGTGCGGGCCGTCTCGAAGTCCTCGGCGGCCTCGGACGACTCCCCGCAGGTGGTGCACTCCATCTCGAAGACGATCGCCGGTGCCTCCGGCGCCGTCTCGGGGCTCATCAGCCAGTCCGCGTGGCGGACGATCGAACGCACACTCATACGCCCCACCTGCACACGATGTCGCTGCCGACCGTTTTTCCCCGCGCTGTGTTCACGATCTCTGCGGTCCTCTCGGACGGGTGGCCTGGTCTCTGCCTTCCGGAGCCACTATCCTCGCCAACCAGCCGCCGCTGCAAGTACATCTGCAAGTACACCCGTAAGGACGGATGTACTTGCACCGGCGTTCGACAGACCTCGGTTTCACCGTGGAGCCGAGTGCGGTTGCGAGGGAGAGAGTGAGCGGTGCGAAAGTTCGACAATGGCGTAGCAGCAACCCAACTCCAAGGCGTCACCTGGCAGAAGAGCCGTCACAGCAACCCCAGTGGGAACTGCGTGGAACTCGCCGGACTCCCGGGCGGGGACATCGCGGTCCGCAACTCCCGTGACCCGGGCGGCCCGGCTCTGATCTACACCCGAGCGGAGATCGCGGCGTTCCTCGACGGCGCGAAGGACGGCGAGTTCGACGGCATCGTCGGCGGCTGAATCCCCAACAGGAACGGCCCCGGGCAACCGCTCGCGACTGTACGAGGCGGACGCCCCGGTGCGACACTGGGCGTTCACCCCATCACCCAGCGGGAGCTGAGCATGACCGCCGCTCCGTCGAATCGCGAGCCGTCCATACAGCGCTACCTCGAACACCCTCGGGGCGGCCCCACCGTGCTGCGGATCGTGCTGGGCACCCAGCTCCGCCGGCTCCGTGAGGCGAACGGCATCACACGCGAGGCGGCGGGCGACGCGATCCGCGGTTCCCACGCCAAGATCAGCCGCTTGGAGCTGGGACGGACCGGCTACAAGGAACGGGACGTGGCCGATCTCCTGAGCCTGTACGGGGTGCTCGACGAGGGCGAGCGTACGGGCTTCCTCGCGCTCGCCCGGCAGGCGAGCACCCCGGGCTGGTGGCACCGCTACGGTGACATCCTGCCCAGCTGGTTCGAGACGCACATCGGGCTCGAAGAGGCCGCGTCCGTCATCCGCACCTACGAGAACCAGTTCGTGCCCGGCCTGTTGCAGACCCCGGAATACGCCCGCGGCGTCACCCGGCTCGGCCACCCGCGCGCCTCCCCCGAGGAGATCGAGCGCCGGGTCGACCTGCGGATCGCCCGGCAGTGCCTGCTGACCATGCCGGACGCGCCCCGGCTGTGGGCGGTGCTGGACGAGGCCGCGCTGCGGCGCTCGCTCGGCAGCGCCGAGGTGATGCGCGAGCAACTCCAGCGGCTGCTGGAGATCGCCCGGCTGCCCAATGTCACCTTGCAGGTCGCGCCGTTCAGCTGTGGCGGCCACGCGGCGGCCGGCGGTCCGATCAGCATCCTGCGCTTCCTGGAGCCGGACCTGCCCGACATCGTCTATCTGGAGCAGCTGACCAGCGCGCTCTACCTGGACAAGCGGGACGACGTCGACAACTACCTGTCCGTCATGGACCGTCTCTGCGCCGAGGCCGAGCCCCCGGCCGCCACCGTCAAGTTCCTCGAAGAGCTGCGCGACGGACTCGACGCGTAGCCGGCCTCGGACGCGGCGGGCCGTACAGCCGCGGCGAGCCGTACGGCGTCAGGGCCTGCGGGCGACACCGCCGAACTCGATCCATTCAGCGGTGAGTTGCCGGGGACCGATGTCGGAGTCCGGACGCCAGGTGGACACCTCGACCAGGCCAGGCTCCAGGAGCTCCAGCCCTTCGAAGTGCTGCTCCAGATCCCGCTCCCGCCGCACCCGGCCCCAGTGCCCCTGGGTGGCGGTGTGCATGAAGTCGGACACGTAGTCGCGGGTCGTCTTGTCCTCGCTGACCAGCTGGCAGACCACGATGAAGCTGCCGGGGGACAGCCGGTCCAGCACCCGCTTGATCAGCGCGGGCGGGTCGTCGGAATCGGGGATGCAGTGCAGGACGGAGACGAACAGCGCGGCGACGGGCTGCTCGAAGTCGATCAGCCTGCGCACCTCGGGGTGGTCGAAGATCCCCTCGGTGTCCCTCATGTCCGCCTGGATGACGGCGGTGTTCTCGTTCTCCTCCAGCAGTGCCCGCCCGTGCGCCAGCACGATCGGGTCATTGTCTATGTAGACCACCCGCGAGGACGGGTCCACCTGCTGGGCGACCTGGTGGACGTTGTCCTGCGTCGGCAGGCCCGATCCATGGTCCAGGAACTGCCGCACGCCGTAGTCCGCCGCGAGGCTGCGCACCACCCGTTGCAGGAATCGGCGGTTGTTCAGCGCCAGCGCCTGCGTGCTCGGGACGACCTTCAGCAGCTCGTCGGAGGCTTCACGGTCGACGGCGTAATTGTCCTTGCCGCCCAGGTAATAGTCGTACATCCGGGCCACGCTCGGGACGTTGACATCGACGCCGCCGGACTGCGGCTCACTACCCTGGCCCATTAGACCCCTCACAGACCTTGCCGGAGCCCAGCTCGTGCTGCGCCGCCTCCCGCCCATCGTAGGGGAACCAGCGCTGCACGTCAGGCCCTCAAGTAACTTGGAGCCGACGGGTGTTGCCGCTTCAACGAGCTCCGGCGGAAGCGGGTCCGCCCCGGCCGAGGAGCCCTTTCTTAGAAGCTTCTTACACCTGACCGTTATCAACATCCCATGCACATCACGCCCGCAGCACCCAGCCGCACCAGCGGCTCACGCACCTTGCACGCCCTCGTCATCGCGACCGCGCTGGCGGCCACCGCCTCCTGCACGACGGCCGCCGCGGGACCCGTACACCCCGGCGACACCCGGCGTGCGCACGTCCAGGGCTCCCGCGTCGACATCCCCGTCGAAGGCGGCACCGCCCGCATCGACACGACCTCGCTGCGGGTGACCGCCGACACCGCGGACGGCGACACCCTCCAGCTCTCCGCCCCCGCCGCCACGCGACACGGCCGACCCGGCCGCGTCACCGCCACTGCCCGCGGCGCGCGGTGGAGCTACCCGGACAGCGGACTGACCGTCACCGCCGCGGCCGACCACGGCCGGCTCCGGGTCGGCGTGCGCGCCCGGGCCGACACGACCCTCGACTGGCCGGTCACCGGCACCGACCCGGCCGTGTCCGCCGTCCAGTTCCCGCGCGGCGAGGGCCTGTCCGTCCCCGTCGCCGACACCTGGTGGAACTCGCCCGAGGCCCAACTCGCGGACAGCGAGGTCGCCATGGACTCCGGGCTGACCATGCCGCTGTGGGGCCACACCATCGGCGATCACGGCGTCAGCTACCTCACCCCCACCGACATCGGCACCGCTCTGCGCTTCACTTCGCACGACGGCCGGCTGCGCAGCACCGCCACCCACCGTTTCTCCGGCGGCGAGGAGACCAGCGACTACACCGTCACCTTCGCGCTGACCGACGGCTCCCCCGTCGCGCCCGCCGTCGACTACCGCGACTGGCTTTCCGAGCACGGCGAACTGGGCAGCCTGCGGCGCAAGTTCAAGGAGAACCCCGCCGCGAAGAAGCTCCTCGGCGCGTTCCACGCCTACACCTGGGGCGACGGGCGCAAGGAGGCGGGCATCGAGCGGCTGCGCCGCCTCGGGGTGTCCCGCATGTGGCTCGGCTACGACGCCGACGACCAGCCGATGGACGCCGCGGCCGTGAGCGCCGCCAAGAAGGCCGGCTACCTCGTCGGGCCCTACGACTCGTTCGCGAACGGCCAGGACCCGAAGACCTCCGACGCGCCCACCTCCTCGTGGCCCGCCCCCGTCCATCCCGACTTCTGCGTCCGGGGCGCGGACGGCAAGCCCGCCGCCGGCTTCCACGACCGGGGCTGCTACCTCAGCTCGCAGGCGTTCGAACAGGCCGAGCCCGAGCGGCACTACCTCGCCGACCGCGCCGACGCGATGACGGCCAACGGCGCCGACAGCTACTTCCTCGACGTGGACGCCGCCGGTGAACTGTTCCGGGACCACAGCGCCGCGCACCCGATGACCAGGGCGCGGGACCGCGCCAACCGGCTCGCCCGGATGAAGCGGCTGTCCGCCGACCGCAAGCTCGTCCTCGGCTCCGAGAGCGCCGGGGCCTGGGCGAACGGCGTACTGGCCTTCAACCACGGCTCGGGCACCCCGGTGGCCGACGGACTGTGGCCGCTCGAACGCGACAAGGATGCCTGGGGCGGCTACGCCCCGGCGAAGGCCCCGGCCATCTTCTTCAAACCGGCCCGGCTCACCGACGCCGTGGCCAAGGCCATGTACGACCCGGCCTACCGCGTACCCCTGTACGAGACCGCGCTGCACGGCTCGGTGGTCAACGTCGAGCGCTGGGAGCTGCCCTACGACAAGCTGCCCGAACAGAAGACCACCCGTGCGCTGCTGGCGATGCTGTACAACACCCCGCTCAACTTCGTGCTCGACGGGCCTTCGCTGCGCCAACGGGGCGGTGAACTCGCGGCCCTGCAGAAGTACTTCGCGCCCCTCCACAAGGCAGCGGGCAGCGAGCGGATGACCTCTTTCCGCCGGCTGAGCGCCGACCACCGCGTGCAGCGCACGGTCTTCGGCGACGGCACTCTCACCGTGACCGCCAACTTCGGCACGGCTGAGCACGCGGGGCTGCCCGGCGGGTGCGTGGACGCGAAGCTGCGGGGCGACCACAACGCGCGGCGGCTCTGCCCGAGCACGGTCGCCGGCTGACGGCGAGGGGCGGGCTGAGGTCGGGGCCGGGGCCGGGCAGCGCTCACCGCCTCGGCCCGCGCTACGG
>NZ_JAYMZR010000079.1:0-34923 GCF_035828615.1 Streptomyces sp. H27-D2
GTCAGGAGGGAGGGCGTCCCCGACCCCCGGCGCGCCAGCGCCCGCGCGCGCCGCCCCCGTCGCGCGAGCGCCCGCCGTCAACCGGGCCCGCGTCCGCACCCCCAAAGGCGTCACCGCGGTCGGCGCCGAAGCCGGTGGGACGGCGACCCGCAGCCACAGCGCGCGCAGCGCCTCGTACGGGCCGTCCGGGAAGCGGCCGACCAGCAGGGCGAGCAGGCCGATGACGGCCGCGGACCAGCCGGTGTGGGCCCCGGCGTCGAGGCCCACCAGGAGACCCGCCGCGGCCAGCGCGCCGAGTGCGCTGTCGGCGCCGATGACCACCACCGCCGCGAACCACAGCAGCCCGCGCACCGGGTCGAAGGCCGCCGCGTCGAAGGCCCGTACGCCCATGCCGAGCATCCCGCCGCCGAGCGCGGCCAGCGCCGCCCCGGCGGCGAAGGCGGTGAGCTTGAAGGCGGGCACCGGCACGCCGGCCGCCGCCGCGCCCGCCTCGTGGTCGCGGATGGCCGCGAGCGCGCGTCCGTACCGCCCGCGTCGCAGCGTCGTGACGACGGCCAGCGCGCAGCACAGCAGGACGAGTTCGAGGGCGTAGTACGCGCGGTCGGCGGCGAACCCGGCGGGGCGGTCGAGGCCGAGGCCCGAGGTGGCGTACGGCTGGTCGAAGACGAAGCGGCTGACCGCGACCCCGATCGCCAGCGTGGTGAGGGCCAGCGCGAGGCCGTGCCGGCGGATCGCGGGCCATCCGGTGAGCAGCCCGAGCGGCGCGACCAGCAGCACCGAGACGCCCAGCGCGAGGAGTTCGGGGAGCGCGGGCAGACCGGGGAAGCGCCCCGCCGCGAGCAACGCGGTGAACAGCGCGCCGAGCCCCGCGTAGCCGGCCTGGCCCAGCGAGATCTGGCCGCCCCGACCGGTGACGACGACCAGCGACAGCAGCACGACCCCGAGCGCGGGCACCTGCACCGACGTGTGCGGATCGCTGCCCGCGAAGCCGAGGGGGAGCAGGAAGAGGACGGCGCGGGCGACCCGGCTGCCGGGTGGCAGCCGGGGGCTCATGGTCCGCACGCGGCTGCGCGTACGGGAGCGGGCCGGCGCGAGGGCCTGGGCGGAGCCGGTACGGGGCAGTGCGAGGGCCGCGACGAGCAGGGCGACGACGAAGAGGTTCGCCCCGACCGCTTGCAGCAGCGGCTCCGCGCGCCCCTGCGGGTGCAGCCGGGTCAACTGGCTCTGCGCCACGCCGAGTACCAGCGCGGTCCCCACCGCCACCGGCAGGCTGCGCAGCCGGGCCGCGACCGCGACGGCCATCACCTCCATCACGAGCAGCGGCAGACCGTACGGGTCGAGCCGTACGTACGGAGCCAGCAGCACCCCGGTCAGCCCCGCCGTGAACGCCCCGAACGCCCAGCCCGCCGCCGCCACCCGGTCGGCGTCGATACCGCCGAACGCCCCCAGCCGCCGGTTGTCGACGACCGCCCGCAGCTCGCGTCCGAACCGGGTCCACCGGGTCACCGCGGTGACGGCGGCGGCCAGCGCGACGGCGGGTCCCAGCTGCACCCACGGGTCGGCGGGCAGCAACGCGGGCGCGTCCGCCCGCGCGCCGGTTCCCCACAGCAGGGTGGCGGCGCCGATCAACAGGATGAAGACGCCGAGCGAGGCGACCAGCGCGCGGGCCGGATCGGGGTCCGGGGCGGCGGCCAGCGGGCGGAACACGGCGCGGTCCAGCAGAAGCCCGAGGCCGGGCGCCACGACCAGCAGCGTGGCCGCCGCCGCGAGCGGCAGCGGCCAGCCCCAGTCGACCGCGCACTGGCGCAGCGCGTAGGCGCACACCATGGCGATGGCGCCGTGCGCGAGATTGAGCACGCCGGTCGCGCGGTACGTGACGATCAGTCCGATCCCCGTCAGCGCGGCGGCACTGCCGACGGCGAGCCCGGCGAGGGTGAGTTCGTAGGAGAGCCCTGCCATGGCTATGCCTTTGGCGGGGGGTGGGGGCCCCCTCGTCCGGCGTCCGCCCCGGCCTCTCGTCCGGCGTCCGCCCCGGCCTCTCGTCCGGCGTCCGCCCCGGCCCCGCCGTCGATTCCGGCCCCGTCTCCGCTCCGCTCCCCGACCCCCACCGCAGGATCGGGCGGCGGCTCGCACACCGGGCAGGGGGTCAAGTCCCGCTCCCGCCGTTCGGATGCGCCGACCTCCGTCGCTCCCGGCTTGCCCGCCGCCAACGGGCAGCCGGGCCGGTGGAAGAGCGCGCCTCCGGGTACCGCTAGGAAGCGGAGGACGGGGTCAGCCGATCCATCGGGTGCAGCCGATCCGGCGGCTGATCCGCCCGACGCGACCGGCCCGCCCGACGCGACCGGCCCGCCCTGCCCGGCCAAGCCGCTCCGTCCACCCGGTCCCACCGGCGAAGCCCCCGCCGCCCCGGGCACCACCCCGTCCTCCCCGAACTCACCGTCGGCCGCGACCAGCAACCCGTACAGCTCCTCCATCCGCGCCGCCGCGAGCCCCTGGTCGCCGCGTGCCAGCAGAAGCGCGCCGGCCACGATCAGCGCCGCGCCGGGCGCCGTGCAGGAGGCCAGGTAGGGGAGTTGGCGCTCGGCGAAGCGCTCGCCGGAGACCCCGTACCAGCCGATCGCGCAGAGCACCGCTCCGCTGGCCAGGACCGCCCATCCGCTCCACTGGGCGATGGTCGTACGAGGTGTCCGCATCCGGCCCCCCGGGTTCCGATGTCTGTGCATCTCGACCGATGGGATGCACTATGCCTTGTGGGGCGGCAGGTCGACAGTCCCGATCGTCCGATGGCTCAACTACGTTCGGTGGTGAGGCAGATGGCTTTTCGGGGACGTGCGCGGACTGCTGCGCGGACCATGGTGTGTACGGCGGCGGTGCTGCTGCTCGGGTCGGGTGCGGTCGGCTGCGGTGATGACAGCGGCGGCGTGGACCGGCCGCCGAAGGCGTCGGCGACGCCGTCGAAGACACCCGGCGACGAAACGGGGGAGCCCTCGACGGCGGGTGGCAGCGCGCCGAGCGACCCGGCGGCGGCGAAGAAGCAGGTGGCGAAGAACTGGCGGAAGTTCTTCGACCCGGCCGTCCCCGAGGCGGAGAAGCTGAAGGTGCTGGAGGACGGCGACCGGATGAAGCCGGTGCTCAAGGGGTTCAACGGAGACAAGCGCGGCGGTCAGGTCGAGGCGAAGGTCTCGAAGGTGACGTTCAGCTCGCCGACCGAGGCCGACGTGCGGTACGCCCTGATGCTCAAGGGGCAGACCGCGCTGCCGGGGGCCGCCGGCACGTCCGTGCGGCAGGACAAGGTGTGGAAGGTCTCGGTGAAGACCCTGTGCGCCCTGGTGAAGCTGAGCGGCAATGCGCCGAAGGGACCGGGCTGCTGACGGGTCCGTACGGATGATGTGCGTACGGACGCGGTGCGTACGGACGCGGTGCCCGCTGACGCCCGTCGCGCGGACGGCGCTCGTACGGCGGGCGGCGTCCGCGCGCCCGACCGCCGTGCGCACCGCGGTCGTACGGACCCTGCTGGCCGCCCTGCTCCTGCTGAGCGCCGCCTGCGGCAGCCGGCTGCCCGAGCGCGACTTCGAGCACCGGGGGAGCCGGGCGGAGCAGGAGCGCGGCGGCGGGCGCGGTCCGGACGGGACCGCGCGCGGTGAGCCGGTGCGGATCGGCATCATCACCAGCGCGACCAGCCCGGTGGGCGGCGGCGCGTTCAGCGGGCCGCGGGACGGCGCGCGCGCGTTCTTCAAGGCGCTGAACGAGAAGGGCGGGATCGCTGGCCGCCGTCCGGTCGAGGTGGTCACCTGCGACGACGGCGGCAGCGGGGTCGGCAATCAGGAGTGCGTCCAGCGGCTGGTCGAGGAGGACGAGGTCTTCGCGCTGGTCGCCACCAGCTCGCTGGACTACGCGGGCGCGCCGCAGGTCAGCAAGGCGGGCGTGCCGGACGTCGGCGGGCAGCCGATCGGGGCCGCGTACGACACGTACCCGCATCTGTACGGCGTCTACGGCAGCCAGGCGCCGCGCGAGGGCAAGCCGGGCTGGGGCGGCGAGCTGTACGGCGGCACCGAGGTCTACCGCTACTTCAAGCGCGAGCGGGGCGCGCGTACGGCCGCCGTGGTGTCCTACAACCAGGCGGCCTCCGCGGCCTACGCCCGGCTGCTGGTGCGGGGGCTGAAGGCCGAGGGCTACCGGGTCGTCAGCGAGCAGCTGGACTTCGCGCTGCCGAACTTCTCGGCCGCCGCCGCGGACCTGCGCGCCCGCGACGTCGATCTGGTCTTCGACGCGATGGACACCCATGGCAACGCGCAGCTGTGCAAGGCGCTGGACGCGGCGGGCGTGCGGCTGACCGCCAAGGTCACCAATGTGCAGAACTGGTCGGACTCGGTGCCCGCCGACTACAAGGGCGCGCCGGCCTGCCGCAACGCGCTGTGGGTGACGGGCGCCAGCCGCAACTACGACGAAACCGGTCATCCGGCGGTCCGGGAGTTTCGCGCGGGGATGCGCGGCAACCCGGGGAGCGGAAACCTTTCGCAGTGGCAGTTGGAGGGATGGGCGGCGGCCATGTGGTTCACCGACGCGGCGACCTCCTGTGTCAAAGGCGGCACGGATCGCATGGCCGGCACAGGCGGCACGGATCGCACAGACGGCACGGACAGCACGGATCGCACGGACGGCACAGCCGGCCCGGACGTCGGCGGCGGGCGGCTCACTCGCGGCTGCGTCGAGCGGTTCCTCCAGCGCCAGGAGCCGTACACCGCGCGGGGCCTGCTGCTGCCCGTGTCGTACGAGCGCCGCGCCGAGCCGCCGAAGACCCGGCGCAGTTGCCTGTCGGTGGCTCGCTGGCAGGACCGTGCGCGGCGGGGGCAGGGCGGTTGGGTGACACAGGGGGGCGACATGGCCCGCAATTGCTTCATGGTGCCGCAGCTCCCGTACCGGCCTTGAGGTGCCCAGGTGAAGAAAAGTTCCCGCAGCCGGCTACCGATTTGCGAACGCTTGTGCCACAACATGGTGATTAGACCCAACCTGCAACCCTCTTCCCTGGTCTAACCCCTTGGTAGGCGGACGAGTGCGTACGTCCGCGGGTAAACGATGGGATATGGGGACGGATGCACATCTCATTCCTGATTCATAACGCCTACGGCATCGGGGGGACGATCCGCACCACGTACAACCTGGCGAGAACGCTCGCCGAGCAGCACGAAGTGGAGATCGTCTCGGTGTTCCGGCACCGCGACCAGCCGGTGTTCGACCCCGGACCCCGGGTGCGGCTCAGTCACCTCGTCGACATCCGTAAGGGCAGCGCGACCTACGAGGGCGAGGACGCCGACCACGCCCGCCCCGCGAAGGTCTTCCCCGAGGCCGAGGGCCGCTACGGGC
This sequence comes from Streptomyces sp. H27-D2, assembly GCF_035828615.1. NCBI lineage: Bacteria > Bacillati > Actinomycetota > Actinomycetes > Kitasatosporales > Streptomycetaceae > Streptomyces > Streptomyces sp. H27-D2. The sequence goes on from NZ_JAYMZR010000079.1 coordinate 5,365, forward strand.
AGTACAGCGAACTCACCGACCGGCGGATCGCCCGGCACCTCAAGCGGCTGGAAGCGGACGTCGTCGTCGGCACCCGGCCCGGCCTCAATGTGCACGTGGCCCGGCAGGCCCGGCGCGGGGTCGTCCGGGTCGGGCAGGAGCACCTCACCCTCGACACCCACTCCAAGCCGCTCAAGCGGACCCTGCGCGGCCAGTACCCGCGGCTCGACGCCGTCACCACCGTCACCGAGGCCGACGCCCGCTCCTACCGCGGCCAGCTGCGGCTGCCCGGCGTCCGGGTCGAATCGGTGCCCAACAGCGTCCCCGACCCCGGCCTCAGCCCCGCCGACGGCACCGGGAAATGGGTCGTCGCGGCGGGCAGACTCGCTCCCGTCAAGCGCTACGACCTGCTCATCCAGGCCTTCGCCAAGGTCGTCGCGGAACGCCCCGACTGGCGGCTGCGGATCTACGGCGGCGGCACCGAGCGCGCCAAGCTGCGCGCCCTCATCGACGAACTCGACCTCTACAACCACGTCTTCCTGATGGGGCCGGCCCACCCGCTGGAACCCGAGTGGGCCAAGGGCTCCATCGCGGCTGTCACCTCCAGCCTGGAGTCCTTCGGCATGACGATCGTCGAGGCCATGCGCTGCGGCCTGCCGGTGGTCGCCACCGACTGCCCGCACGGCCCCGGCGAGATCATCCGGAACGGCGTGGACGGCCGGCTCGTACGCCCCGGCGACCCGGACGCGATGGCCCACGCGCTGCTGGAACTGATCAACGACGACGACCTGCGGCAGCGGATGGGCCGCGCGGCCCTGACGGACTCCGCCCGCTACGACCCCTCCGAGGTCGCGGGCCGCTACGCGTCGCTCTTCGGCGACCTGGTCGCGCACAGCGGCGGCAGACGGCTGCGCGGCAGGGTGCAACGCGCCCGCGGCACGCTGCTCAGCGGCGCGTACGCCGCCAAGGACGCGGGCAGCGGCGCGTTCGGCACCGGATACGCCGCATGAACGCCGCCCCCGCCGCACCCCCGGCCCCCACCACCGACAAGGAGACGACCACCGTGCCGACACCCCCGCGCGCCGACTGCATCGCGGACTCCGCGGGCGGGATCACCTTCGACATCGCCGACCGCACCGCCACCGACAACGCGCTCGCCTGGGGCGCGGCGCTCGTGCTGCGCCGGCGCGGCGGGGACAGCTCCGCCGACGAGGTACGGCTCCCGCTCGCCCCGGCGGCCGTGGGGCTGCTGCGCGCCGTGCTGCCCAGCACCGTCTGGCTGCCCGAAGGCCGCTGGAACGCCTTCGCGGCCGTCGGCGAAGCCGAGCCGCAGCGGCTGCTGCCGGGCGTCAACGACCTCCGCTCGCTGGTCGACCGCAAGCCCGGCAGCGGCGTCGGGCTGCTCGGCGTCCGGATCCCGTACGAGACCAAGGCCGGCAACCTGGCGCTGCGCAGCTGGCTGCGCGGACCGCACGCCGAGGCCGGCGAGATCCTCGTCGACGAGCACGGGGCCACCGTGCACGGCCGGCTGTACGGAACGGGCCAGCCGCCCGGCGGGCGGGCACTGGCCCGCTGCCGCCGCGACCCGTCGCTGGAGCTCACGGTCCCGGTCGTCGCCGACGGACCGGACTTCTCCTTCACCCTCCCGTACACCGGCCTCGCGGAGCACTGGGAGGGCGGCGCCGACGCGTGGGACCTCTGGCTGCTCCCGGCCGCCGAGGCCGACGCGGCGGCGGACCACGAACCGGAAGCGGTCCGCGTCGCCCGCATCCTGGACGATGTCGCCGACAAGAAACTGATCTTCAGCTACCCCGCCTCACCGGTGAAGGCGCCGTACGGCGACGCCCAGGCCGGCCCGTACTACACGGTGGACAACGACTTGTCGATACGGATCGACGCGCCCCCGACGGTCTGACCCGCCGGGCCGAGCGCCCTGCCCGCCGAGGGCGTTGAGGACCGTTACCGTCCTCAACGGCTGGCAGACTCTCGGCCATGTTGGAGACCTCGGCACGTCTGCTCCGCCTGCTGTCGCTGCTGCAGGCCCACCGCGAATGGTCCGGCGGCGCCCTCGCCGACCGGCTCGGGGTGACGCCGCGCACCGTACGCCGTGACGTGGACCGGCTGCGGGGGCTCGGTTACCCCGTGCACTCCGCCCCCGGCAGCGCGGGCGGATACCAGCTCGGCGCCGGCGCGGAACTGCCGCCGCTGCTCCTCGACGACGAGGAGGCGGTGGCCGTCGCGGTCGGCCTGCGCACCGCGGCCGGCGGCGGCGTCGAGGGCATCGAGGAGACCTCGGTGCGCGCCCTGGCCAAGCTGGAGCAGGTCCTGCCGAACCGGCTGCGCCGCCGGGTGGCCGCCCTCAACTCCTTCACGGTGCCGATGCTCGGCGGATCGCGCGGGCCGACCGTCGAGGCGGGCACCCTGACCGAGCTCGCGTACGCGTGCCGGGACCAGGAGCGGCTGCGCTTCGAATACCGGGACCACAACGGCTCGGTCACCCGCCGCACCGCCGAGCCGCACCGCCTGGTGTGCACCCGGCACCGGTGGTACCTCGTCGCCTGGGACGTCGACCGGGCGGACTGGCGCACCTACCGGGCGGACCGGATCACCCCGACCCCGCCGCACGGCCCCCGCTTCGAGCCGCGCCCGCCGCCGGCCGAGGACCTCGCGGAGTACGTCTCGCGGGGCGTGTCCATCAGCACCTACGCGCAGACGGCCGTCGTGCTGCTGCGGGTGTCCATGGCGGAGGCGGCGACGCGCGTCTCCCCCCACGACGGCCTGCTGGAAGTGGTCGACGACACCAGCTGTCTGCTGCGCACCGGGGCGTTCAGCCTCGACGCCATGGTGTTCCACATCGCGATGACGGGATTCGACTTCGAGGTGCGCGAGCCGCCCGAACTCATCGAGCGGGTACGGGAGGTGAGGGACCGGCTGAGCCGGTCGCTGGAGCCGCGGCCCGAGCCGGCGCCGGAGCGGGACCCGACGCCGGCGCCGGATTCCGCGCCGGATGGAGCGCCGCACGGAGCGCCGTACGGGCCCGCCTGAGCGACCCGTACGCCGCCGAGGTGTGGTTCACGGATTTCGGGGCACCCGGTGCCCGAGGAGGTGCCAACGATGGTTCCTATTCTGCTGGTCCTGCTTCTCGCGCTGATTCTGTTCGGCGCCGGATTCGCTCTGAAGGTGCTGTGGTGGGTCGCCATAGCGGTGCTCGTCATTTGGCTGCTCGGGTTCCTGATGCGCAGCACTACGGGAGGAACGAGGGCTCGCTGGTACCGCTGGTAGCGCGGTGACCTGACCGGTTGGCCGACCGGTGACTCAACCGTTGCGTCCGGAATCCGGACCGGCGCCGAATCCGGTCCCGGATTCCACACCGGATTCGGCGTCCGCGGCGCGTTCGGCCTGCACCACCTCCGGGTGATGCAGGTCGAACGCGGGCGATTCCGAGCGAATGCGGGGAAGCGTCAGGAAGTTGTGCCGGGGCGGCGGGCAGGAAGTCGCCCACTCCAGCGAGCGGCCGAATCCCCAGGGGTCGTCCACATCGATCACGCTGCCGTACTTCGTCGTCTTCCAGACGTTGTAGAGGAATGGCAGCGTCGAGAGCCCCAGCAGGAACGCCCCGATGGTGGACAGCGTGTTGAGGGCGGTGAAGCCGTCCGCGTCCAGATAGTCGGCGTACCGGCGGGGCATGCCTTCGACGCCGAGCCAGTGCTGTACCAGGAACGTGGTGTGGAACCCGGTGAACAGCGTCCAGAAATGTACCTTGCCGAGCCGTTCGTCGAGCATCTTCCCGGTGAACTTCGGCCACCAGTAATAGAATCCGGCGAACGTGGCGAACACCACGGTCCCGAACACCACATAGTGGAAGTGCGCGACGACGAAATAGCTGTCGGTGACGTGGAAGTCGAGCGGTGGCGAGGCGAGGATGACGCCCGTCAGACCGCCGAAGAGGAAACTCACCAGAAAGCCGATCGCCCAGAGCATCGGCGTCTCGAAGGACAGCGATCCCTTCCACATGGTGCCGATCCAGTTGAAGAATTTCACTCCGGTGGGCACCGCGATGAGGAAGGACATGAAGGAGAAGAACGGCAGCAGTACCGCGCCGGTCGCGAACATGTGGTGCGCCCAGACGACCACCGACAGCCCGGTGATCGCCATCGTCGCGCCGACCAGCATCACATAGCCGAAGATGGGCTTCCGGGAGAATACCGGGATGATCTCGCTGATGATGCCGAAGAACGGCAGCGCGATGATGTAGACCTCCGGATGCCCGAAGAACCAGAACAGATGCTGCCAGAGCAGCGCGCCGCCGTACTGGGCCTCGAAGACCACCGCGCCGAACCGCCGGTCCGCCTCCAGGCACAGCAGCGCCGCCGCGAGCACCGGGAAGGCGACCAGCACCAGGATCGAGGTGAACAGCACGTTCCAGGTGAAGACCGGCATCCGGAACATCGTCATGCCGGGTGCGCGCATGCCGATGATGGTGGTGATGAAGTTGACCGCGCCGAGGATCGTGCCGAAGCCGGCCAGCGCCAGGCCCATGATCCACATATCCGCGCCGATGCCCGGCGACCGGGTCATGCTGTTGAGCGGCGCGTACGCGAACCAGCCGAAGTTCGCTCCGCCGCTGGGCACCAGCAGGCTCCCGAGCACGATCAGCCCGCCGAACAGGAACAGCCAGAACGAGAGCATGTTGAGGCGGGGGAAGGCGACATCGGGCGAGCCGATCTGCAACGGCATGATCTCGTTGGCGAACCCGGCGAAGGTCGGCGTCGCGAACAGCAGCAGCATGATCGTGCCGTGCATCGTGAACGCCTGGTTGAAGTCCTCGTTGTTCATCAGCTGAAGCCCGGGGCGGGCCAGTTCAGCGCGCATCAGCAGCGCCAGCACGCCCGCGATCAGGAAGAAGACGAACGAGGTCGCCAGATAGAGGTGGCCGATCTTCTTGTGGTCCGTCGTGGTCAGCCAGTCCACCAGCACCTTGCCCGGCTCGCGCGCCCGTGCGGGCCGCACCGGCCCTGTGGTCGCCGCGGTGGTCTCGGTTCCCATCTGCGCCCCCTCGCGCTGTGAGCTGTGCCGGGCTTCGGGCTCCAGCCATGATGCTCGCGGGCGATCGATTGCGCGAGGGTGCGTCAGGAGCCGCTCGGGCCACCCGGGTTCCGGCCTGGCCGGTCCCGGCGCCCGTGTTCGCGCCGGTCCGCGTGCGGGGTGCGGTCCGCGTGCGCGGGGCGTACGAAGCTGTACGGGGGCAGCGGGCCGGTGATGTGCAGCTCCAGCCGCGGGTTGTCCTTCTCCAGCCTCCGGTACGCCTCGACGAAGTCCTCGGTGGCGTCCCGGCACAGCAGGAACGAGAGGTTCAGCAGCCAGCCGGCGCCCTCGCCGCCCGGGGTGTGCAGGTCGGCGCAGGGCGCGAGCAGCCGCTCGGCCTGCTGGGCGTCGCGCACCTCGCGGGCCCGTACGGCGTTCGCGGTCAGCTCGGCGAGCTGCCGCCGCTCCTGAAGGGAGCCTCCGCCGGCAGCCCGGTCGGCCTCCAGCCGCGCCCGCACCCCGGGCTCCTGCTCGGCGATCTGGCGCAGCAGGGCCTCCTCGCGGTGCACGGCCTTCACGTTGTATTCGATACGGCCGTCGAGCCCGCGCAACTGCTCCAGGTAGTGCTCGGGCCGCTCGGCGAGCAGCGCGCGCACGCTCTCGTCGTCCTCGGACAGCGTGCCGAACGGCAGCGGCAGTACGACCCCCGCGCTGCCCGTCTCGGTCAGCACACGCTGGTGCGCCAGCAGGTCGCGCCGTTCGGTCGGCGGCTCCGCGGGGCAGTCGCTGACCAGCGCGGCCAGCTCGCCCTGCCGGACGGCGCGGACCGGGCACGGCGGGTCGCCGACGCCGGGCGTTCGCTCCGGCAGCGCTGGGTGATCGGTGCGGGTGATGCCATAGAGGTAGGTGCTCACTCCGACTCCTCCGGGCCTGTCCGTTGTGTCTTCGGTGTCCGGGATGTGCGCCTCGGTGCGCCGGGTACCGCGTAGCCGTCCGGCCAAACCCGATCCGCTTCCGAGGGTCGAGGTGTGTGGGAATTGTGTGTTACCTGTGCGCTTGCTCCCGATTCCGGCCGGGGGCGGAATGCGGACGCCGGGGGCATTTCCGCGGAGCCGCCGGTGAAGTCCGGCGAAGTATCCGGAGAATAGGAACGGTCTCCGCGGGCATTTCCGCGCGGTATCCCGGCGGTGAATGCGGGCTGCTTTTCGGGGTGTGCGGAACGTACACAGAAGCCCCGTACGAGTGACGAGCGTTACCGCAAACGGGGCACGGGCGGCTGTGACACAAGTGTGACCCGTGGGGCACCCGGAACGGAAGAACCAGTGCGTCGGCCCGGCCTTCCGCCCTTGTCCGGCGCGGCTTACGGTGGCTGGCATGGCACCTGTGCAGAACCCCTACGAGCCCGCCGACGAGCCCGAGTCCTACATCGGTCTCGACAACGAACACGCGGAGCGGCGGGCCCGCGAGCGCGGCTGGACCACGGTCCGCGCGCTCCCGCCGGGCACGATCATCACGATGGAGTACCTCGGCGGCAGGCTGAACTTCGAGGTCGAGGACGGCACCGTACGGCGCTGCTGGAAGGGCTGAGGGTCGGCCCCCGTACGCGGCTGGGCGCGGCCGGGAAAGCGGACAGGGGAGCGGACGGGAGCGGCAAGGAACAGACAGGGAGCGGACAGGGAGCGGACAGGAAAAAGGCCCCGGCCGCGCCCTGTGGGGCGGTCGGAGCCTGGGTGCCGGGTCGGCGCCGCGGGGAGAGGAGTGTGCGTACCGTCCCCGCGGCTGCTGTGGGGCCTCTCAGCCGCCCGCGGTGCGCCCGCGCCCGGTGACGGGGCCCAGGGGCGCGCTGCGCGGCGTACGGTCCGAGTGCGGCGGCCGGCGGCTGCCGGTGGGGGTGACCGGGGACCGCTCGGAGCGGGTGGTATGCGGCCGGGGCGGGTGGTGCGGCCAGCCGTCCGGGACGCGGGAGGCGCCGGCGGACCGGTTCGAGACGCCGACCGGCTCGCGGGCGGGCTGTTCCTGGTCCTGCTCATGGCCTTCGCCCCGGTTCCCGTCCATCGGGAGGGAAGCGGCCAGCGCTATGGCGGGCACCGGCGAGAGGGGCGCGGACGCCAGCGACGAGGATTCGCGCAGCCGCTGGATCATGGCCATCAGCCAGGCGTTGGCACGGGCCATGGCGGGCTCGAACCACGGCAGGGCGAGCAGCACCAGCAGGCCGGCGGCCCAGCCGAGCAGTACGTCGCTCAGCCAGTGGGTGCCGAGGTAGATCGTGGTCATGCCCACGCCGAGGGCGGCCAGGGCCGCGATCACCGAGGACAGTCGCCGGGCGTGCTTGGTGGTCGCGAGATAGGCCAGCACACCCCAGGTGACCACGGCGTTCGCGGTGTGTCCGGACGGAAATATATCCCCGCCGGCGAACATCTCGGCCGAGCCGACGGTGGTCGCGTAGTGCGGGCCGAGCCGCCCCATGCCGATCTTCGCGGCGCCGACGGTGATGTTCAGGAGCAGCAGCGAAGTGCCCAGCACGAGCATCGGCCGCAGGCTGCGCTGCTGCCAGGTCCGCCAGCCCAGCCATGCCGCGACGGCCACCGCTGTGGGGCCGCGCTGTCCCAGGACGACGAAGGCGTCCAGGAAGGCGTGCAGGTCGGGCCATTGCTTGTACGGCCGGAACAGCATGATCTGCCAGTCGAACGTCACCAGCCAGGAAGTGGTGAGGACGGCAACGACGATGGCCGTGTAGGCCGTCAGCGTTGAGCCGAACAGCCAGAGGCGTGTTCGGCTCATCCGCGGCAGGTCGCGGTCGGTCGGGCGCTCATCCTGGAGCGCGAGCTTGTCGTTGGTACGCACCGAATCGACGTTACAGCGCGTGATGGGTGAGTTCGGTCGAACAGGCCTTTTTGTAATGACGATGTGATGTGGAGTGTGACTGACTCAACACTTTGCCGACGGTCGATAGCGGAAAAGCGTGGAGCTTTGCATTCCGCCATTACATGGGACTTGTCATGCTCGTTGGGTTTTATCTTTTTCCGTAAACCCGCGTTTATCAATGATTGGCCCGCGCGTTCCGCGCCGTTTCCGGAGCGGCCGGCGGACCGGCGGGGGAACGATCATGGAATGGCGCGGGGCTCCACACGGTGGCCTGCGCCGGAGCCGTCCGGAGCCGCGGGAGCGGCCGATGGTGCGACCTGGGTCTCAACGTGAGGGGAGCCACACGAGTCGGGTGGCGACTCGCGTACTCTGACGTCTCACTCGCCAGGGCCACGGGGTTCACGGGACCGCTTCCCGCCCGGTGCGGCCGCGAGCGCAACACTGCGGAGGTGCGTACATGACCGGGACGACCACGGCCGGCACTTCGAAGCCGGCGGACGTCCCCAGGCAGAGTCGGCGCGAAGACCGGGACAGCCGGGACAGCACAGCCGGCGAGCGCGGCGGCCGAGGCCCCGCCCACCGCTGGAGCGTCCTCGTGGTGCTGTGCGTGAGTCTGCTCGTCGTCGCGCTCGACGCCACCGTGCTGCATGTCGCCGTCCCCGCCGTCACCGCCGACCTGCACCCCGGCGCGATGGAACTCCTCTGGATGGTCGACGCCTACCCGCTGGCCGCCGCGTCCCTGCTGATCCTCTTCGGCACCCTCGGTGACCGGGTCGGCCGCCGCCGCATCCTGCTGCTCGGCTACGCGCTCTTCGCCGTGGCCTCGGCCGCGGCAGCCTTCGCGGGCACCCCGCTCGCGCTGATCGGGGCCCGTGCCCTGCTCGGCGTCGGCGGCGCGATGATCATGCCCGCGACACTCTCGATCCTGCGCCAGGTCTTCCCCGACCGGCGCGAGCGCGCCCTCGCCATCGGCATCTGGAGCGCCGTCGCCGCGGTCGGCGCGGCGATCGGCCCGGTCCTCGGCGGCTTCCTCGTCGAGCACTTCTGGTGGGGCTCTGTCTTCCTGGTCAACCTCCCGCTGATGGCGGTCCTGCTGCCGCTCGCGCGCTGGATGCTGCCCGAGTCCCGCGGCGGACAGAACGGTCCGTGGGACGTGCTCGGCGCACTGCTGGCCGCCTGCGGAATCCTCGCCGTCGTCCTCGGCGTCAAGCGGCTCGGCGGCGGCGAGGACCCGCTCGGCCCCGCGACCCTCGGCGCGCTGGTGCTCGGCGGCGCGCTGCTGGCGCTGTTCGTACGCCGGCAGCGCAGGCTCACCCACCCGCTCCTCGATCTGCGGATGTTCTCCAAGCCCGCGTTCTGCACCTCCGTCGGCTGCATCGTGCTGGCGATGCTGGCGCTCGTCGGTCTCGAACTCATAGCGGTGCAGTATCTGCAGTTGGTGCTCGGGTTCAGCCCGCTGGAGACCGGCCTCAGGCTGCTGCCCCTCACCTTCGCGGCGATGGCCGCCGGGCTGCTCGGCTCCCGGATGCTGCACCGCTTCGGGCCGCGCGCCATGGTCGCGCTCGGCTTCGTCCTCACCGCCGCCGCCGTACTGCTGCTGACCGTCATGGGGCAGTACGACCGCCCCGAGCTGCTGACCAGCGCCTTCCTGCTGCTCGGCTTCGGCCTGGAGGTCACCCTCTTCGGCGCGTACGAATCGATGCTCAGCGAGACCCCGGCCGAACAGGCGGGCGGCGCGGCGGCCATCGGCGAGACGTCCTATCAGCTCGGCGCGGGCATCGGCATCGCGCTGCTCGGCAGCATCATGAACGCGGCCTACACGCCGGGCGTCGCGGGAGTCCCCGGCGTCCCGGACGCGGCCCGGCACGCCGCGGGCAACTCGCTCGGCGAGGCGTACGAGGTGTCCGGACGGCTCGGCGGCCCCGCCGGCAGCGCGCTGCGCTCCGCCGCCCGCGAGTCGTTCGTGCACGGGCTGCATGTCACGCTCATCGTCAGCGCGGGCATGCTGCTGCTCGGCGCCCTCGCGGCGCTGCGGCTGCCACGGCTGATGGACTGCTCGGAGCGCGCGGACGACGAGCCAGCGACGGCGGCGGCGCTGTCGCCGTCGGCGTCGTCAGAGCGACGGGTTCGGCGGCGAAGGGCGCGGGAGCCGCTCGGTCTGGCCCGCGAGTCCCGGGGCGGCGAGTCCCGAGGCAATGAAACCCGGGGCAGTGAATCCCGAGGCAGTGAACCTCGGGGTGGCACGGCGCGGCGGGAGCCGGCCGTGGCGGAGGCGGCCCGCGGCCGCTGAGCCCTCGCCCGGCCGGGCGAAGCGCTCGTAGGGCTTGGGCTGAAAGCCTTCCGGGGCCGGCCTTTCGGCCGACGGCCCCGGCCGGCGGTCAGCTCTGGTTGAAGAAGCCGCCGCTCGCGCGCCGGGCTTCACCGCTGACCACCTGGTAGTCGGTGGGCGTGAGCAGGAAGACGCGGGTGGCCACCCGCTCGATCGAACCGTGCAGCCCGAAGGTCAGCCCGGCCGCGAAGTCCACGACGCGCTTGGCGTCGGCGGGCTCCATGCTGGTGAGGTTCACGATCACCGGGACGCCGTCCCGGAACAGCTCTCCGATGCCGCGGGCGTCCCGGAAACTGTCCGGGGTGACCGTGGCGATACGGGTGCCCGTGTGCTGCGCGGCCTCGCTCGCGACCCGCACGCGGGGGTCGGTCACCCAGGCATCTCCGGGCTCGGGCCCCTCGGCGTAATCGTCGTCGTAGTAGCGCTCGTCATCGCTGTCGTCGACGAGGCCCAGCCAAGCACTCGCCTTGCGCACCGATCCCATGGACGCCTCCTCTCGCACGCGGTGTGTACGTTCCGCACCTCTATCGTCGTGCATGATGCAGAGGATGTGCCAAGTGGATAGCCGTCGCGCAGGCGATTCGTGACGGTACTGGTGCACAAACGGGTGGCGGCCGATCAGGATTCCTGCTGGGTACAGATGCTGACGGAGCGATGGATATAGTCCGATTGGCTGTTTGGGTGACCATTCGGGCGTTCGGGTGAACGGGCGCGCGAGCGGAGGGTTTCTGACACTGCGTCGGCCGTTGAAAGCCGACACGCGATGGCTGCCGAGGAGCAGCCGACGGCCCGCTCCTCACGAGGCGTCAGCTCAGTTCGGGCGGGCTGATCCGCGACTTCTTGATGCCTGAGAGTGTTGTTCCCCACTTCTTGAGGATGCGCTGGTAGGTGCCGTTCTCAGCCGGGTCAGGACTGCCGCGGGCCGCGAGGGCGAGCGTCAGCGCGGCGGCGGTCGCGCTCGCGAGGAGGGCGGTGCCGCGGAGTGGGCCGGGCGGCGCGGCGCGCCGCGGCCGGGCAGAGCGAGGGGAGGGGGTACCGCTACAGCGTGAGCGTGTGTGAAGGCGCGGGGAAAGCGCGCGGATGCCGGCCGGCCGCGACGGGCGGGCTCAAAGGCAGGGCGTCAGCTCGAACAGGAAGACGACCACACGCGACCGAAGTCGATGTGGGCGCGGGTGACCAGCCGCTGCCTTGAATACATGGCCTCAGTGGAACAGGCATCCGTTTCCTCGTCAACTGCCCTGTGGCGGAGGGCGCGCGGCGCGCCGTGCGGCTCGGCTCACAGTGCGGACACACGTTGACAGCCGACCGTGGGCAGCGCATAGCCTCAGGACCGGAGCGTGCTGAGGGGCTCGGTCCGTGCTCCGCGTACCGCGTGCTGTGAGGGCGATCGATTCCCGTGTTCGATCTCTGCATCCACGGAGCCTTCGCATGCCCGCACAACCGCCTGCCCTCCGCCGGAATCCCGAGCCGCCTGCGGTTCAAGCCGCCGCTGACAGCGCTCCTGGCGCAGCCACAGCCGAAGCCACAGTCGTAGTCGTAGACGCTGATCAGTCCCCCGCCGAGCCCCCCGCCCAGCCGCGCATCGTGCCCGTGCGGCGCACCGGTCAGTGGGTCGCCGCCACCGCCGTCATCCTGCTGCTCGCCATGGTGGCCGACTCCGTCGTACGCAACGACGCGTTCCAGTGGGACGTCGTCGGCGACTGCTTCGGCACGGCCGCCGTGCTGCGCGGCCTCGGGCTGACGCTGTGGCTGACGACCGTCGTCGTGGTGCTCGGCTTCGCGCTCGGCACCGTCATCGCCGTGCAGGACCTGCTCTACTCCGTGCAGGACCTGCTCTACTCCGTGCAGCTCGTCTACCACCGCACGTACCGGATCATCCCGCTGCCGCTGGTCGCCACCATCTGGTACGTCGCGGTGACCTCGGTGCTCAGCGTCGGTCAGTACTACGTCGAGCTGCGGTTCTCCCGATGAGGACCTCGCTCGTCGTGGTCGGGGTGGGACCGCGCGGCACGGGGCTGCTGGAGCGGATCGCCGCCAACGCGGCGGAGCTGTACGGCGACAGCGAAGGCGACGGGACCGACGCCGGCGTCGATCTGCATCTCGTGGACCCGCACCCGCCCGGCGGCGGCCGTATCTGGCGACGGGAACAGTCGCCGCTGCTCTGGATGAACTCGATGGCCGAGGACGTCACCATGTTCACCGACGAGTCCGTGACGCAGGACGGCCCGGTGCGCCCCGGTCCCTCGCTCGCCGAGTGGGCGGCCCGGGTCCGGAGCGGCCTGCTGCCCGTGCACCCCGCGCCGGCGGCGGAAGCGGCGGCGCTGACCGGGCAGAGCTTCGCCAGCCGCCGGTTGCAGAGCGCCTACCTGGGCTGGGTGTACGAGCAGTCGCTCGCCGCCCTGCCGCCCGGCGTCGCCGTCCATCTCCACCGCCGCCGCGCGGTGCGGGTCGCCGGGCCGCGCGACGGCAAGCAGCAGGTGTGGCTGGAGGGCCGCCCCGAGCCGCTCGTCGCCGACCTCGTCGTGCTGGCCCTCGGCCACCTGGACGTTGAACTCGACCGGGAACAGCAGGACTTGGCGGCCTTCGCAAAGGCGCACCGGCTCGTCCACCTGCCGCCCGAGCTCACCGCCGACAGCGACCTGGCCGCGCTGCGCCCCGGCGAGCCGGTCATCGTCCGGGGGCTCGGGCTCGCCTTCGTCGATCTGATGGTGCTGCTCACCGAGGGGCGCGGCGGACACTACGTGAGCGACGCGGAGGGCGACGCGGAGGGCGGCGGCGAGACGGGCGAGCTGACGTACCGTCCGTCCGGCCGCGAGCCGGTCCTGTACGTGGGCTCGCGGCGCGGTGTCCCGTACCACTCGAAGATCGGCTACAGCTGGCAGGGCGAACGGCCCCCGCTGCCGCGCTTCTTCGGGCCGGCCCAGGTCGACGAGCTGCTGGCGCGGCCAGGGCCGCTCGACTTCCGGCGGGACGTCTGGCCGCTCGTCGACAAGGAGCTGGGCTTCGCCCACTACCACCGGCTGTTCGCCGTCCGCCCGGAGCGCACGACCGTCGGCTGGGCCGACTTCGAGGAGAAGTACGCCGCCTGCGAGCCGCTCAGCGCCGAGTTGCGGGCCCTGCTCGCCGCGGCCGTCCCCGACCCGGCCGACCGACTCGACCTCGACGCGCTCGACCACCCCCTCGCGGGGCTGCGCTTCCCCGACGGCGACGCGTTGCAGACCGGCGTGCGGGGCCGCATCGAGGCGGACCTCGCCCGCCGGCACGACCCCGCGCACAGCCCCGACCTCGCCGTCTTCCTCGGGCTGCTTTCCGTATACGGGCAGTTGGTCCGGCTCGGTGACCTCGGCGGCTGGTGGCACGGCTTCTTCAGCTACCTCGCCTCCGGCCCGCCAGGACCCCGGCTGCGGCAACTGCTCGCGCTCTCCCGCGCGGGCGTCGTCCGCTTCCTCGGCGCGGACACGACCGTCGACGCCGACCCGGTGCGCGGCGTGTTCCGGGCGGGCAGCGCGAGCGTGCCGGGGGAGCGCGTCGAAGCCCGCGCGCTCGTCGAGGCCCGGCTGCCCGGACCGTCGGTGGCCCGCTCGCGCGAGCCGCTGCTGCGCTTCCTGTACGAGGACGGCGCGGCCACCACCCCCGCCGGGCTGCTCGCCGTCAGCCCCGAGGATGGCCGGGTCCTCGACGACCGGGGCCGCCCGCACCCGCGCAGGTTCGCGATCGGCCCGTACACCGACGCCCGCGCCGCGGGGGCCTTCGCCCGGCCCCGTACCAACGCGCCCGCCTTCCGGCAGAACGACGCCACGGCCCGCGCCGCACTCGCCTTTCTGCACGACCTCTCGTGTCGCGCGCCGCTCGGCGTCTGAGCGTGACCACCGCGCCGCCTCCCTTTCCCGCTTCCCGTCGCTCCCACCGTCTACCGCTGCGCCTACCTCTGCGAGGACCGACCATGTCCGTACCCGCCAGCCCCCTGCATCTGGCCGCCGCGCTCGACGGCAGCGGCACCGGAACCGGCAGCGCTACCGCCGATGTCCTGAACAGGGCCACGAACAGCCCCCCGTACGCCTTCGACGCGGACCACTACGTCCGGCTCGCGCGGCTCGCCGAGCGCGGCAGGCTCGACTTCGTCACCCTGGACGACTCCTTCGCCGAGCCCGGCTCCCGGCCCCGGCTCGACGCGCTGGCCGTCCTCGCGCGGGTCGCGCCGGCCACCGAGCGGATCGGTCTGGTGCCGACCGTGACCACCACCCACACCGAACCGTTCCATCTCTCCTCCGCCGTCGCGACCCTGGACTGGGTGAGCCGCGGCCGGGCCGGCTGGACCGTCGACGTATCGACGACCGAGGCCGAGGCACGGCTCTTTGGGCGTCGCCCGGCCGCGTCCGACGATGATCTTTGGCGGGAGGCCGCCGAGGTCGCGGACGTCGCGGCCCGGCTGTGGGACAGCTGGGAGGACGACGCCGAGATCCGCGACCTGCCGACCGGCCGCTTCATCGACCGGGACAAGCTGCACTACGTCGACTTCGCGGCCGAGCGCTTCACCGTTCGCGGCCCGGCCATCGTGCCGCGCCCGCCGCAGGGCCACCCCGTCACCGTGATCGACGCGACCGAGGAACACTCGCGCGACGCCGCCGCCCGGCACGCCGACGTCGCGCTCGTACGGGTCGAGGACCCCGACACGGCCCGCGTCCTGCGCGACGAACTCCGCCGCCGGGCCGCCGCGTACGGCAGGCAGCCGGGCCGGCTCAGGGTCCTCGCCTCACTGCCCGTCGCGCTGCCCACCACCGCCGACGCCGTCGGCCTCGCCGACCTGATCGGCGACTGGTACACGGACGGCGCGGTCGACGGCTTCCACCTGCGCCCCGAGGACCCGGCACGGGACCTCGACCGGGTGGTCGACGGGACGGTGCCGGTTCTGCAGCACCGGGGGCTGCTGCGCCGCTTCTATCCGGGGGCGACGCTCCGCGACCACCTCGGGCTGCCGCGCCCGGCGAATCGGTACGCGGGGGAGGGGAATCGGGGGCGGGTTCGGGATCGGGTTCGGGGGGGGGAGGGGGCGGTCGGGCAAGCCGCTCAGGCCGAGCCGGTCCCGCAGGGTGAGCAGGTGCCGCAGGCCGAGCCGTCCTCTCTGGCCTTGCAGGTCCCTGAGGCCGCTCAAGCCCGAGACCGTGCCGCAGCTCCTGCCTCTGCCGCTGCTTCCGCTCCCGCTCCCGTCCAAGCTCCCGCCCCCGCCCGGGACCGAGCCGCCCGGGACCGAGCCGCCCGAGAGGCCACCCGATGAGCACTCCCCAGAACCCCCCGCCGGGCGTACGGAAGACACCCCCGCGCGCGCCGCGCTCCCCGCGCGCGCCCCACCCTCCCCGCAAGCAACTGCACCTGGCGGCGCACTTCCCCGGTGTGAACAGCACCACCGTGTGGGCCGACCCGGGCTCCCGCAGCCAGATCGACTTCTCGTCCTTCGAGGGGCTCGCGCGCACCGCCGAGCGCGGCCTGTTCGACTTCTTCTTCCTCGCCGAGGGGCTGCGGCTGCGTGAGCACAAGGGACGGGTGCACGACCTGGACGTGGTCGGCCGGCCCGAGGCGCTCACCGTGCTGAGCGCGCTCGCGGCCGTCACCGAACGGCTCGGTCTGGCCGCGACCGTCAACGCGACCTTCAACGAGCCGTATGAACTGGCCCGCCGCCTCGCCTCCTTGGACCACCTCAGCGCGGGCCGCGCCGCCTGGAACGTCGTCACCTCCTCCGACGCCTTCACCGGTGAGAACTTCCGGCGCGGCGGCTATCTCGACCGCGCCGACCGGTACACCCGCACCGCCGAGTTCGTCGCCACCGCGCGTGAGCTGTGGGACTCCTGGCAGCCCGGCTTCCCGGGCGGCGTGGCCGAGCCGCGCCCGTTCGCGCACCGGGGCGGCCACTTCGACATCTCCGGCGAGTTCGGCGTCCCGCCCGGCCCGCAGGGCCACCCCGTGGTCATCCAGGCCGGGGACTCCGCCGAGGGACGGGAGTTCGCGGCCTCGGCCGCCGACGTGATCTTCACCCGGCACGGCACCCTGGAGGCGGGCCGCGCCTTCTACGCTGATGTGAAGGACCGGCTCGCCGCGTACGGGCGCGAGCCCGACGACCTGAAGATCATGCCTGGGGTGACCTTCGTGCTCGGCGACACCGCCGCCGAGGCGCGGCAGCGGGCCGCCGAGATCCGGCGGCGGCAGGTCTCGCCGCAGGCCGCGATCGTCGCGCTCGAACAGGTCTGGGGCCGCGACCTGTCGGCGTACGACCCGGACGGGCCGCTCCCCGGCATCGAGCCGGACTTCGACTCGCAGCTCGTCCAGGGCCGGGTCAAGGTCGCCGACCCGCGCGCCGTCGTCGCCAAGTGGCGGGCGCTCGCGGAGCGGAAGGGGCTCTCGATCCGGCAGACGGTGATCGAGACGACCGGCCGGCAGTCCTTCATCGGCACCCCGGAGTCGGTCGCGGCGGAGCTGGACGAGTTCGTCACCACGGACGCGGCCGACGGCTTCATCCTGGTCCCGCACCTCACGCCCGGCGGGCTCGACGACTTCGTGGCCCGGGTGGTGCCGCTGCTCCAGGAGCGCGGCGCGTTCCGCACGGAGTACGAGGGCGCGACGCTCCGCGAGCACCTCGGGCTCCGGCAGCCGGCGCGGTCGCCGCGGCAGGCGGACGACCGGCGTTCTGCATGACCTCGCAACCGATATGGAAGGGTTTGGCGGCATGAGCACCGATTCAGCACGGCGGAATTCAGCACAGCAGCAGTGGAAGGTCTGGCGCGAGCAGCGCTCCGAGACGATCTCCGAGCCGTACGGGCCGCTGGCGCTCACCGGCACGTACTGGCTCTCCGACGCGCCGGAAGGTCGCATTCCGGACGTCCCGGGGCGGTGGACCGAGGACGGCGACGCGGTGCTGCTCCAGGCGGACCCCGACAGCGGCCCGACCGGCCCGACCGGTTCGACCGACCCGACCGCCCTGACTGTTTCCGGCCAGCCGCTGAACGGCGAGGTCAGGCTCGGCGCGGACGCCGCGGGGCCGGACGCCGCACGGGTCGCGCACGGCGAGCGCAGGCTCGTCGTGCTGCGCCGCGAAGGGCTGTGGGCGGTGCGGGTCTTCGACCCGCTGTCCGCCGGCCGGCGGGCCTTCGCCGGGATCGACGCCTTCGAGTACGACGAGCGCTGGGCGCTGCCCGCGGTGTTCCGCCCGTACGGCGAGGACCGCACCGTCCAGGTGCCCGACGCGGACGGCCGGGCGCGGGGGCTGGGGCTCGGCGGCGAGCTGGTCTTCCGGGCGGACGGCGGCGAGCACACGCTCGCCGCGGCGGTGGAGGCCGACGGCTCGCTGTGGATCGTGCTGGCCGACGCCACCAGCGGGAACGACAGCTACCGCTTCCGCTTCCTGCGGCCGCCCGCGCCCGCCGCGGACGGCTCGGTGACGGTGGACTTCAACCGCACCCTGCTGCCGCCCTGCGCCTTCGCCGAGCACTTCATCTGCCCCTTCCCGCCGCCCGGCAACACGCTGCCCTTCGCGCTGAGGGCGGGGGAGCGGAACGTGCTGACGCGTTGACGCGTCCAAGCCCGGCGACCGCACGATCACGGCCCGGAGCCGTGCCGAGGAGAGGGCGGCGCACCGCCCCGGCAGCCGTCAGCCGCCGGGGCTGTTCGGCATGGGTGACGTGTGGCTGAAAGACGCCCTTGCGCGCCGGGGGCCCAGCGCCGAATACTCCGCTCAGCGTTTGTCAGGGGCACGGCGGAAGCGGAATGCCGACGTGCTCTTTGGCTGCGCCTCACGGGTCCAACACCCGACGGACCCCCGACTTTTCTCGGGAGTAAGCACGTGAGGATCGAGCGCACCACCCCCTCCAGCGGTTTCGCCAGACGTGCCCGGCTGATCGCCGTCGCGTCCGGACTCACGGCCGCGGCCGCGTTCGCGATACCGACCGCCAACGCCGTACCCGCCGGCGACAGCCAGGCGTCCCTCGCCCAGTTGGCCGAAACCAGTGCCTCCGTACGCTCCGCGGATGTCGCGGGCACCGCGTGGGTCGTCGACAAGAAGACCAACACGCTGGTCGTCACGGCCGACAGCAGTGTGACGCGGGCCGAGATCGCGGAGATCAGGAAGGCGGCCGGCGATCAGGCCGGTGCGCTCCGGATCGAGCGCACCCCCGGCACCTTCGGCAAGCTGCTCAAGGGCGGCGACGCCATCTACGCGACCAGCTGGCGCTGCTCGCTGGGCTTCAACGTGCGCAGCGGCAGCACGTACTACGCCGTCACCGCCGGGCACTGCACCGAGGGCAGGCCGCCCTGGTACACCAACTCCTCACACAGCACGAGCATCGGCCCGACGGCCGGCACCAGCTTCCCGGGCAACGACTACGGCCTGGTGAAGTACAGCAACACCTCGCTCGCCCACCCGGGCACCGTGAACCTCTACAACGGCAGCTCGCAGGACATCACCTCGGCGGGCAACCCGACCGTCGGCCAGTCCGTCAAGCGCAGCGGCTCGACGACGGGTGTCCACGGCGGCACCGTCACCGGGCTGAACGCCACCGTGAACTACGGCAACGGCGACATCGTCTCCGGCCTCATCAAGACGAACGTCTGCGCCGAGCCGGGCGACAGCGGCGGCTCGCTCTTCGCCGGGACCAAGGCCCTCGGCCTCACCTCCGGCGGCAGCGGCAACTGCTCCTCCGGCGGCACCACGTTCTTCCAGCCGGTCGCCGAGGCGCTCAGCGCGTACGGCGTGAGCGTCTACTGACCCGGCCGGAGCACGGGCACGACAGCGCGACAACCGCATAGACGCCGCTCACGGCATTTCGCCGGCCGCCCGCTCATGGGCGGCGGCCGGACAGATCCGCGGCCGGCGGCAGAGAGCCCCCGCCCGGGACGCCGGGCGGGGGCTCTCTGCCGTCCCGGACCGGCTCCGGACCGGGTTCGGGCGGCGGGCCGCGCGGTACCGTTGGAACTGCTGCTCCCTCAGTGCTGCGTCAGTCACGAAGTGGATGGCAGGTGGCCGTGATGGTAGGGGAACTCCTCACAGCGGGGGCCGTGGTCCTGTCCTGCGGGGCGGCGTACGCCATGGCCGCGGCCCGGGTGGTGAAGCAGTACGAGCGGGGCGTGGTCTTCCGCCTCGGCCGGGTCAAGTCCGCGGTACGGGGGCCGGGGTTCACGCTGGTCGTGCCCGGCGTGGACCGGCTGCGCAAAGTGAACATGCAGATCGTGACGATGCCGGTGCCGGCCCAGGAGGGCATCACCCGGGACAACGTCACGGTACGGGTCGACGCGGTCGTCTACTTCAAGGTCATAGACGCGTCCGAGGCGATCGTGGCGGTCGAGGACTACCGCTTCGCGGTCTCGCAGATGGCGCAGACCTCGCTGCGCTCGATCATCGGCAAGAGCGATCTGGACGACCTGCTGTCCAACCGGGAGAAGCTCAACCAGGGCCTGGAGCTGATGATCGACAGTCCGGCCGTCGACTGGGGCGTGCACATCGACCGGGTCGAGATCAAGGACGTGTCGCTGCCGGACACGATGAAGCGGTCGATGGCGCGGCAGGCGGAGGCCGACCGGGAACGGCGGGCCCGGGTGATCAACGCCGACGCGGAGCTCCAGGCGTCGAAGAAGCTGGCCCAGGCGGCCGAGGTGATGTCCGAACAGCCGGCCGCGCTGCAACTGAGGTTGTTGCAGACCGTGGTGGCGGTGGCGGCCGAGAAGAACTCCACTCTGGTGCTGCCTTTCCCGGTCGAGCTGCTCCGCTTCCTGGAACGGGCTCAGCAGGGCCCCTCGCAGCCCGCGCCGCCGGTGGCCGCGCCGCCGCCCGGCGTACCCACAGAGCCGCCCACGGCGGCCGCGCAGGCACCGCCCGCACCCATGGAACCCCCGGTCGCGCAGGCCGCACCGGGCGTGAACGCCGCGCCGTTCACGGGCTCCGCCGCGGCTTCCGCCTCCGTGCGCGAGGATCACGAGGGCTAGCGGCCGGGAGTCGAGAACCGGAAATCCCGGCAGCGATTTCCGGACAGGTGTAGTCCTTACCCGCTGCTGATCAATGGGTCGGGAATCATGTTCGCCGGGGGAACTGACGTGCGTGTGTGATGGTTCGGCGTGCCCTGAGTGGGTGCGCCGGCTTTTTTGTGAGCGACCGGAACTTGACCTTGTGCGTGCTCGGTCGACCTGGGAATACTCGGCGGCGCTAGTTGGCATGGACGCGTCTACCTACCGGTAAGCGCATTCATGCCCGTATGTCCTCCGGGCCCACCCCCACAGCGGGCCCAACCCCCACGGGAGGTCTTGTCTTGCAGCACCGACGTATTCCCAAGCGCCGCGCCGCGATCGCCGGCGCGGGTGTCGCGGCCCTGACGATCGCAGCGTTCACGCTGTCGAACGCCAACGCGGCCCCGGCCCCCACTCCGAGCCCGGACGCTCTGTCGCCCGCCGCGGCGGGAAAGCTCTCGTCCTCGCTCGTCTCCGGACTCAAGGCCGACGCCGCCGGTTCCTACTACGACGCCAAGGCCAAGAAGCTCGTCGTCAACGTCGTGGACAAGGCCGCGGCGAAAGGCGTCCGAGCCAAGGGCGCCGAGGCGAGAGTCGTCGAACACTCGCTCTCCCAGCTGAACTCGGCCCGCGCCAGACTCACGGACAAGGCCACCATCCCGGGCACCGCCTGGTCCGTCGACCCGAAGAGCAACAAGGTCGTCGTCACCGCTGACCGCACGGTCAAGGGCGACAAGCTCGCGAAGCTCAACAAGGTCGTCGCCGGGCTCGGCGGCAAGGCCGTGGTCAAGAAGACGGCCGGGGAGCTCAAGCCGTTCGTCGCGGGCGGCGACGCGATCTGGGGGAGCGGCTCGCGCTGCTCGCTCGGATTCAACGTCGTCAAGGGCGGCGAGGCGTACTTCCTGACCGCCGGTCACTGCGGCAACGCGGTGAAGAGCTGGTCCGACTCACAGGGCGGCTCCGAGATCGGCGCCACCCAGGAGTCGAGCTTCCCGGGCAACGACTACGCCCTCGTGAAGTACACCGCCGACACGGCCCACCCGAGCGAGGTGAACCTCTACAACGGCAGCTCGCAGGCGATCACCAAGGCGGGTGACGCCACGGTCGGCCAGACCGTCCAGCGCAGCGGCAGCACCACCCAGGTCCACGACGGCGAGGTCACCGGCCTGAACGAGACCGTCAACTACCAGGAAGGCTCGGTCGAGGGTCTGATCAAGACCACCGTCTGCGCCGAGCCCGGCGACAGCGGCGGCG
This sequence comes from Streptomyces sp. H27-D2, assembly GCF_035828615.1. Classification (NCBI taxonomy): domain Bacteria; kingdom Bacillati; phylum Actinomycetota; class Actinomycetes; order Kitasatosporales; family Streptomycetaceae; genus Streptomyces; species Streptomyces sp. H27-D2. Next base: position 26,801 of record NZ_JAYMZR010000079.1, read on the forward strand.
CGCTCTTCGCGGGCGACGCCGCGCTGGGCCTCACCTCCGGCGGCAGCGGCGACTGCTCCGCGGGCGGCGAGACCTACTTCCAGCCGGTTCCCGAGGCCCTCCAGGCATACGGCGCCGAAATAGGCTGACCCGGCTCACCGGAAAAGCCGGCCCGCCCCACCGGGTCCAGGAACATCCGCGCCCTCGGGCGCGTCCCCCCATGACGCGGCCCCCCGCCACCCAGCGGCGGCTCACTCGGGCAGCGGACGGCGGGCTCCGCCGTTGCGGACCGCGGCGAGCGCGAGCGTGAGCACCGTGCCGGCCACGGCCCACGCGGACAGCACCAGCAGCGGTCCGGTCCCCGCGTTGCCGTGGAAATCCGCGATCGAGCGGGCGGCCCAGGTGCCCGCGCCCGGCGGCAGGGCGGGGCCGATGGCCTGCCAGAAGGGCGGCAGCAGCGGGTACGGGTACGCGCCGCCCGCGCTCGGGTTGCCGAACACGACGATGATCAGGATCGCGAGCCCGATGCCCATCGTCCCGGCGAGCCCCTGGAGCGCGAGCGTGGTGGCTCCGACCGCGAAGACGAGCAGCGCGCCCAGCCCCCACAGCCCGAACAGGCTGCCGGGCAGCGCGTCGAGCACCGGCCCCGCGACGATCGTGCCGAGCAGGCCCGCGACGATCGAGTACAGGGCGAGGACGGCCAGCCGGATCAGCGCGCGGTTGGCGTTGGCGGGCCGGGCCCCGGCGCTGATCGCGAGGGCCGCGGCGCACAGATAGCCGCCGACGCACCAGCCCACCACCAGGTAGAACGAGGACAGGCCGCGGCTGTCGCCCCGGTCGGAGGGGGCGATGTCGATCACCTTCACCGCGCGCTTCTCGGCTTTCTCGGCCTTGCTCACGACGAGTTCGACGGCCTGCGAGAGCGATGCGCCCCCGCCGCCGGCGACGAGCAGCCTGTCGGTGCTGCCGCGCGGGTCGATCAGCAGCGCCGCGTCGATGTCGCGGTTCTCGATCTGCCGGACCGCCGTCGCTTCGTTCGGCAGGGTCCGCGGGTCGAGCGGGCCGCCGGGCAGCCCGTCGAGCTTTTTCGCCGTCTGTTCGGCCTGCGCGGCGGCCTGCGCGGGGGCGACGACGGCGATCGCGATCCGGTCGGGCTTCGGGCTGTGGAAAGCGCCGATGTACGAGGCGATGAACGCGATCTGGATCGCCAGTACGCCGATCACCAGCAGTGCGGCGCGGGTCGACACCGCGTTGCGGATCTCTTGCCGGAGGGAGGCGGGGGTGCCGTAATCCGTCGGGGCCATTCGTCGCTCCTCGCCACACCACCTGGTATTCGTCCCCCCACGGTGTGCGGGGAAGGGGGCGGGCGCAGTCGGTGGTGGGCCGAACGGTGGATGGGGCGGGCAGTCGGGCTAGCCGTCACGCTATTCGTACGCACGTTCGAAATGGGGTTATGGTGGAGGCGGGGATGACGAGAAGTGTCGGTCAGGGGGTGTGCGAGCGGTAGGAGGTGCGGATGTCAGGGTTCACGCATCTGCATGCCGTCTCCGGGTTCTCCATGCGGTACGGGGCCGCGCACCCGGACCGGCTCGTCGCCCGCGCCGCCGAGCGGGGCATGGACGCGCTCGCGCTCACCGACCGGGACACCCTGGCCGGGACGGTGCGCTTCGCCAAGGAATGTGCGAAAGCCGGAGTGCGCCCCCTCTTCGGGGTCGACCTGGCCGTACCGGAGCACGCGGCGGACGAGCCGGAGCGAGGCGGCGTTGCGGGGCGTGCGGCTGGCGGGGCACTGGCCGTCACGGCCATGCGGAAGACCCGCGCCGCGACAGCGGCGACCGCCGCATAGCCCCTTCGCCGCTTCATCCGGGGTGACCCGGGACCCCACCTGCCATGCGAGCGAGGAACTTGTCGGCGCGGTCCGCACCGCGTTCATCTGCGACTGTCTCGCCGACGCCGAGCTGCGCCGCGAGATCGGCTGGGACCCCGCCAGACCGTCTCGGTGTAACGACTGGTAAGTACACTGATTTCATGAGCAAAAAGGAGGCACTAACCCGGGCCGCGGCCGACCTTCTCTGGGAGCGGGGTTACACAGGCACGAGCCCGGCCATGATCCTGGAACGCGCACACGCGGGACAGGGGAGCATGTACCACCATTTCTCCGGCAAGGCGGAGCTCGCGGTTGCGGCCATGTCCCATATGAGCGACCAAAGAACTCCGAGGCGATCGCCAAGCACCCATTCGGTTCGCAGAACTCGTCTCACTCAAAGGTGGGTTCGGGGCACTTCTGAGAAATGTTGAGGAAGGTCACAGGAGCGGGCGGAGGACATCGTAAGACCACGATGCGAGGGTCGTCGGTGTCGTTGTGGTGACGTCTCGCGACTGCTCGGGGGTGAATCCGTCGCGCAGGCCGGTCGACATGCCCATGATCGCCTCGACAAGTCCTTCGTCCATGCCAGATTCCCTCAGGGTCTGACGCATGTCATCGTCGGGGATCTGCTCGGCACGCAGCGGCCGGCCGGTAGCGTCGGCGACGATCGCGGCGGCCTGGTCCCAGCTCAGATCGGCAGGGCCGTGGACGGCATGGACATGTCGACCGAACCACTCGGTGGACAGCAGCCGGTGGGTGGCGACCTCGGCGATGTCTCGGGGTGCGACCCAGGCCATGGGTTGGTCGGTAGGCAGGACGACCGGCAGCACACCGCTGCGGACGGCGTCGAGTTGCAGCAGCAGATTGGTGAAGAAGAACCCGCATCGCAGGTGCAGCACAGAGGCTCCTGTCGCGTCGAGCAACTCCTCGGTACGGGCCAGCCCGTCGATCTCTCCGGCGCCGTGACGCTTCTCGGCGCCGATGCTGCTCTGGAACACGGTCCGGGCGATGCCGTTGGTGGTGACCGCGCGCGCGGCGTTGCCGCCGATCCGGGCGTACTCGGCGATCGGGTCGGGCGCGTCGGTGGGCGGGTCGATCCAGAACAACGCGTTGACACCGGCGGTCGCGGCGACGACGGCGTCGCTGTCACCGAGATCGACGGTTACCGCGTCGACAAGGTCACGGACACTGGCATCGAGCCTGCTCGGGTCTCGGACGAGCACGGTCGGCCGCACGCCGGCGCGAATGAGCATGGCTACGATGTGGCGGCCGACGTGGCCGGTGGGTGTGGTGACAGCGATCTTCATGAGCTGTCTCCTTCGCTTCGGTGGGTGATGTCATCGACGCTAGGCCCAGATGGGGTCAGTGTCCGCAACTACGGGCAGGCCGGCCGGGTGGACACCGCGAATCCCGCCAGCCGGGTGCTGGCCCTGGTTTCCGGGGGATTGACAGTTGGCGATCCTTCCCGAGACAACGTTGCTCAGGGTGCCGGGAAAGCTGTCCTCGGTCCACTCGGGCAGCGAGGTCAAAAACGCATCAGTGAAGCGCTGGATATCCTCCTCCCGGGCACCCATATCCCGCAGGATCAGCGCGTTGGCCGGCGCGAGGAGGCGGGCCACGAGAGGAATCAGAGTCGTTGTCACACCCGCTACGCCCAGCACGACACCAGTGCGGGCAGGGTCATACCAGCCGTTACGCCCCTGCACTCGGTTCCGGGACGCTACTGGCGGCTGACGGCGCGCGTGATGCCCGCGATGATCGTGGTGGCCAGGAGCCAGCCGGTGATGATGAGCAGGTACGACAGGTTCTGGAGTGGTCCCTCCGGGGTGAAGGCCCGCTCCTGGCCGAAGTCGATGATCGGCAGCAGCAGGTCCAGCGTGTAGAAGACCGGGTTGAAGTCCGGGGCCTCCGCTGCGTTCACCGGGCGCGGGTGGTCCAGCGCGTACGCGAGGGACCCGATGAGCAGCAGCGACAGCAGCCAGACGGCGGCGCGGACGGGGCGGAATCCGTAACCGACCGCCGCGTCCTGGATGTAGCCCCAGACTCGGGCGTACCAGGCGAGGGTGGCGCGGTGGCGGCGCTGTTTGGCCAGTTGGACGGTGCGGGCGGCGTAGTCGTCGCCGATCCTGCGGTAGGTGGTCGTCAACTGCTCGTAGGCGTACGGGACGTAGGCGCCCTCGTCGCGCTCCAGCAGCGGCAGCCGCCGCTCGGCGGGCTCGTGCGGGGTGAGCGTGGCGTAGGTGAGGCCGTCGAGCCGGACCTCGTGGGGCCAGACCTCGGGTGCGACGTGCAGGAGTTCCAGTTGCGCGCGGCGCAGGTTGACCAGGCCCTCGATGGGTTCGGCGTCGCGCAGCCACAGTTCGCCGATCATGGCACTGCTGGCCCGCAGGGCGGTGCCGCCCGGATTGGCGAGGCTCGCGTGGGCGAGGTTGAGCTGTCCGGGGATCCTGGCCCCTCGGAGGTTGACCCGGCCTCGGGCCTGAAGCCGCATGGCGCGTACGTCGGCGCCGACGGAGAGGTTCTCCGCGTGCAGAGCGGTGCCGTCGGGGTGGTGGAGCCGGGCGTCGTCGAGGTTCACCGAGCCCGCGACCTCCGCGCCCAGCATCCGGACCTGTCCGTGCGCGATCAGGCCGGGGCCCCATACGTCGGCGCCGAGGGTGGCGTGGTTCAGCTGGAGGACCGGCTCCCGCTCCTGGGCCGGGTCGGAATCGGGTCCGGCGGTGCCGATCTCGGTGCCGATCTCCGCGCGGTCGAGGAAGAGCGCCCCGGCGATTCTCGCGCCGCCCAGTCGGACGAGGCGGGCAATGCGGCAGCCGGTGATGCGCAGCACGCCGTCGATCCGGACGGTGGCAGCGTTCAGCCCGGGGAGCACCGACTCGTTCAGTTCGAGCTGGCGGATCTGTGCCCCGTACAGGCCCAGCTCTTCGTCGAAGTAGCAGCTTTCCAGCCGTACCGGGCAGTCGACCGTGCCGTACCCCACGTACAGCCGTCCCGTGACGCGGACCCCGGCCAGCCGGACTTCGGCGGTGCGGCCGTCCGTACGGTCGCCGCCCATGAGCAGCGCTTTGAGCACCTCGGCCCGCACCGTACGTTCCGGACCCCAGGTGTCGCCCTGAGCCGGATTCTCCGGCGTGGTCGCTCGGAGGTCGGTCGTCCGGAAGTCGACGGTCTCGCCCCGGGGGAACGCCTCCCAGACACGCCGTTCGGCAGCCGTCAGCTCGTTGATCTCCATCAGCGAGACTCTGTCCCGCAGCCTGAGGTGGTGTCAACCGGATGTGTGGTGGCGGGTATTGGGTGGTGGGACGCGGGCGTTGGGCTGCGGGTTACTGCCGAAGGGGCCGGACCGCAGGCGACCCGATGGTGCGGGTCCTGGCGGTACTGGAGCCCAGTGCGTGTCCCCCCGCCGAGCGACCCGGCGGTACCGAGAAATAGCGCCATGCACGCCGAGAGCCCTGCCGCGCTTGCGCGCGTACCAGGGCTCTGATGGCGTGGTTCGGGTCAGACAGGCTGAGCCGACGCGAGGACGACGAGTCCGGACCACGTCTCGGGTGACACACTCAGGACTGGCCCCGCGAGGTGCTTCGAGTCCCGAACGTGCACAGCCCCTGTGGAGGCCGCAACCTCCACGCACTCGCCGCCATCGCCGGTGCTGTAACTGCTCTTGAACCACTCCAGCTCTGGCGCGGGCGGTTCGGTGCGCTGAACAGTCATTTCTCTCCCAGCAGTTTCTCGACGAACTCCGACGACTCACGCGGGGTGAGCGCTTGGGACCGGATGATGCCATAGCGGGATTCAAGCTCGCGGATCTTTGCCTGGCCGGTGTACAGGCGGCTGTCACCCTGCACTTCAGCGTAGGCGATGCGCTGGTCCTGCGCGGTGTCGATCAACGTGAACGGGCCTCCCAGAGCAGCATGGTCGTCCCGGTCGACCGGCATCACTTGAACTTCAACGTTCCGCTTCTGGCCGATGAGGAGCATCTGCTCCAACTGGCCGTACAGAGTCGCCCGGCCACCGATCGGCCGTCGTAGCGCGGACTCCACGATGATGAAGCTCAACAGCGGTGCGGGCCGCCGATCGTAAATCTCCTGCCGGGCCAGCCGAGCCGTCAAACGCTGCTCGATCACCTCGTCGTCGAGCAATGGACGCTGCATCCGAAACACCGCCCGCGCGTACTCGTCCGTCTGCAACAGGCCCGGGACCGCGTACACGGCAAACACGCTCACCGCCGCCGCACCCGCCTCCAGCCGCGCCGCGTCCCGGAAGAACGCCGGATACTGCGCCCGCGCGACCTCCTCCTTCAGTGCCTGGAGCACACCCCCCGCTCCCAGGATCTCGTCCGCCTTGTCGATGAACCGTGGCGGCGGAATGCGCCGCCCCTGCTCGTACGCCGCGACGGTCGACCCCGAGTACCCCGTACGCGCCCCGAGTTCGGCCCGCTCCAGGGGCACCCGCGTACGCAGCAGCTTCAGCTGCCGTCCGAACGCGGCCACGACGCCCGTCCCCGGTTCGTCCTCCGGCAGCGCGCCGCCCGTATCGGCCGCACCGTGCGTGTCCTGCTCCATTGGCCCCACCGCCTCCCGAGTTCAACGCGCGGAGACCGCCGCCGTCACGCCGCGCGCCATGTACACGAACCGCGCCGAACACATACAACTCGCACACGTCAGCGCGTCACCGCTGGTCACGCTACGCCACCGCCGGAACGCTGGGCGTCATGATGAGCGAGATCACCGGCACTCTGCGTCCCACCGAACTCACCGACCCCGTCAGCCACTTCGACATGCGGTTCAGTTCTACCCCGCGCGGCGCGCGTCTCGCGCGGCGGCTGGCCGCGCAGCGGTTCGACGAGTGGGGCCTGGCGTACGGCGGCGACCTGAGCGACACGCTGACCCTGATCGTGGCCGAGCTGTGCGCGAACGCGGTCCAGCACGGGCACGTCGCAGGCCGGGACTTCCGTCTGCGGCTGGCCGCCGACGCCACGACCGTCCGTATCGAGGTCACCGACACCCGCACCGAACGCTTCCCCGTGCCCGCCCCCGCCCCCGCGCCGGCGCTCGCGCCACCCGCCGCCGAGGCCGAGTCGCGGAGACGGGCCGGGGCCTGCTTCTCGTGGCCCGGATGGCGACCCGGTGGGACTGGGCCGTATGCGCAGACGGCCCGGGCAAGACGGTCTGGGCAGAGTGCGTTCTGCCGGGGCGCCGCGCGGTGTGCGACATCCCATGAGTTCCCCATCCGGGATTCCGCCACAGCGCTACAACAGGATGATGGCGATGAAGATCAGACAGGCAGCGATATTGACCACCCAACTGTGGGAGTTCAGCCACTCCCGGAGCCGGGGCATCACCCGCTCCGCGCGACGACGGAACAGGAGGTAGACGGTCAGCGGCAGCGCCGCGATCAGAACCGTGGCGCCGATGAAGGGCAACGCCGCTCCCACGCCCACGTCGTGCTGTTCCAGGTGGGATCCCACGGTCAGCATGACCACGAGGTCGGAAGGCATCAGCATGATCACCAGCAGGCCGGTCTCGAGAGCCCGCTTCGGGCCCGCGTCCATCAGCGTCCCGAGCCACTTCGGCGGCTCGGCCGTTTCCCGTTTCAGCATGATCTTGCGAGGAACCCCGGGCCTTTAGGACTCCGTTGGGAAATGTGTAAACCGGCAGTGGGTGGGCGTTTATGCGGCCAGGTCGAGCTGGGCGAGGTGTGAGGTGCGGGTCTTGCCGAGTGGTGTTCCGGTCAGCCAGGCGTCGAGTCGGATGATGTTGATGGCGGTGGCGGCGAAGATGTGGCCGAGGTGGGTCTTGGGGAGGCTGGTGTAGCGGGTCCGGCGGATGCGGGTGCGCCGCACTGCCTGGGAGATGGTCCCCTCCACGCCGGCGCGGATGTTGTAGCGCTGCTGCCACTCGTCGGTCAACTGCTCGCGGCGCCTGGTCTCCAGGGCTTCCTGCTGGTCCCGAGGAAGCAGGGTCAAGCTGCGGCCCACTGGCCGTTCGCGGCCCTGGTGCACTTGGCGCGCACCGGGCAGCTCCCGCAGTCCTGGGCGGTGAAGTGCACCCGCGCGACTGGAGTGCCGCTGCTCTTACGCTGATTGGACCAGCTGGCACTGGTCTTCCCCCGGGGGCAGGTGGCCTTGCGGGCCTGCCAGTCGATCGTGAAAGCACTCTGCGCGAAGTGCTCACCCTCGTGGCTCTCGTGGCACGTGTCCAGTCCGACCGGCCCGACGAGCTCGATCCCGTACTCGTCGCGGGCGGTGACGATGTGTGCGGCGGTGACGTAGCCGGCG
>NZ_JAYMZR010000080.1:0-20534 GCF_035828615.1 Streptomyces sp. H27-D2
TCCGCGCCGATGGTACTGCAGGGGGGACCCTGTGGGAGAGTAGGACGCCGCCGAACAATCTTTAGAAAAGCTCCGGTCCCTGAACTTCGGTTCAGGGACCGGAGCTTTTCTGCGTTCACAATCAATTCCCGGCAAGCCCCTCCCCCGTGCGGCCGCACTCACAGCCGGCCCGCCGCTTTGAGCGCCAGGTACGCGTCCGCCAATGCCGCTGCCAACTCGTCCGGGACGGCGTCCACGACAGTGACGCCGTGACGCTGGAGGCGACTCGCGATGCGTCGGCGTTCGGCCTGGGCGCGGGCGGCGGCTGCGGCCTCGTAGACACGGGTCACGGTGCCGAGGCCGTTCGCCATCTCTTCGATACGCGGATCGGCGACCGAGGCCACCAGGACTGTGTGCCGGCGGGTGAGACCGGGCAATACGGGCAGCAGTCCCTCCTCGATCGCCGCTGTGTCCAACCCGGTGAGGAGGACGACCAGCGACCGGTGCGCGGCGGTGCGCAGGGCGGCCACGGCCAGGCCCCGGGCGTCCGTCTCCACGAGTTCGGATTCCAGCGGCGCGAGGGCGCTGGTCAGGGCCGGCAGCAGGTCGCGGGCGCTGTGGCCCCGTACCGAGGCGCGGATGCGGCGGTCGTAGGCGAGGAGATCGACCCGGTCGCCGGCGCGGGAGGCGAGGGCGGCGAGGAGCAGCGCGGCGTCCATAGCGGAGTCCAGGCGGGGCGCGTCGCCGACCCGGCCCGCCGACGTGCGCCCGGTGTCGAGGACCAGGAGGATGCGCCGGTCGCGTTCCGGTCGCCAGCTGCGTACCGCGAGGGTCGACTGCCGGGCGGAGGCGCGCCAGTCGATCGAGCGGGTGTCGTCGCCCGGCAGGTACTCGCGGAGGCTGTCGAACTCGGTGCCTTCGCCGCGGGTCAGGATGCTGGTGCGGCCGTCGAGTTCGCGCAGCCGCGCGAGCTGCGCGGGGAGGTGCTTGCGGCTGGTGAAGGGCGGCAGGACGCGGAGGGTCCACGGGACGGTGTGGCTGCCTTGGCGGGCTGCCAGGCCGAGCGGGCCGTACGAGCGGACGGTGATCTGTGCGGCGAGGCGGTCACCGCGGCGGCTGGGACGCAGCAGCGTGGTGGCGCGACGGCGCTCGCCGGGCGGGATCCGCAAGCGGTGCCGGGATGCCGTGAGTTCGGTGCCGGGCTGCCAACTGCTGGGCGGCCAGGCGTCGCGGAGTTGGGCGCGCAGGGTGCGGTGTGAGGGGTTGCCGACGGTCAGTTGGACGTGTGCCTGTTCACCGAGTCGAACTGTCGTGTCACCGGATCGGGTGAAATAGAGCTTTCGTACTGGCGCGGCGAGCAGGAGATCGCACAGGATTGCGAGTAGCAGCAAGAGGCCGACGACGAGGATGCCGGTCCGGCTGGGGAGCAGGAGGCCGACGGGGAGCGCGCCGAGGGCGGCGATGAGGGCTGAGCGTCCGGTGAGGGCCATGGTCGCGGCCTCAGCGGGGTACGGGGACGCGGGCGAGGATCGAGGTGATGACGGAGTCGGCGGTGACGCCCTCCATCTCGGCCTCGGGCCTGAGTTGGACGCGATGGCGCAGTGCGGGCAGCGCCAGGGCCTTCACATCGTCGGGGATGACGTAGTCCCGGCCGGTGAGCCAGGCCCAGGCGCGCGAGGCGGCGAGCAGTGCGGTGGCTCCGCGAGGGGAGACGCCGAGGGAGAACGAGGGGGAGTCGCGGGTGGCACGACAGATATCGACGACATAGCCGGTGATTTCCGGGGAAACGGCGGTCTTGGCCACGGCGGCGCGGGCCGCTTCCAGATCTGCCGGGCCTGCGACGGGGCGTACGCCGGCGGCGTACAGGTCGCTGGGGTTGAAGCCGTTGGCGTGCCGGGTGAGCACGTCGATCTCCTCCTCTCGGGAGGGGAGCGGGACGATCAATTTCAGTAGGAAGCGGTCGAGTTGGGCTTCGGGGAGGGGATAGGTGCCCTCGTACTCGACCGGGTTCTGGGTGGCAGCCACGAGAAACGGCTCGGGGAGTGGACGGGCGGTGCCGTCCACGGTGACCTGTCGCTCTTCCATGGCTTCGAGGAGGGACGCCTGCGTTTTCGGCGGAGTCCGGTTGATCTCGTCGGCGAGCAGGAGGTTGGTGAAGACGGGGCCTGGCTGAAAGGAGAATTCGGCACTGCGGGAGTCATAGACAAGGGAGCCGGTGACGTCACTGGGCATCAGGTCGGGGGTGAACTGAACGCGTTTGGTGCCGAGTTCGAGGCAGGCGGCGAGGGTACGCACCAGCAGGGTCTTGGCGACGCCGGGGACGCCTTCGAGCAGGACGTGACCGCGGCAGAGCAGCGCGACGACCAGTCCGGTGACGGCGGGGTCCTGGCCGACCACGGCCTTGGCGATTTCGGCGCGCAATGCTTCGAGGGAGGCGCGGGCGCTGTCAGCGGTCGGGGTGCTCACGCGGGGAGTACCTCTCTTTGGAAGTGATCGCCCGCTCCATCCGGTGGAGTTCGCCGGCCAGGCGGACGAGGGCTGCGTCGTCGTCGGGTGCGGCGCCGAAGAGCAGGGTGTGGACGGCGGGGACGGTGCTGCCCGCGTCGGTGAGGCGGGCAGCGACCGCGGGGGACAGGGCTTCCGGCTGGTCGGCGTCGGCAGGCGGTACGCCGACAACTCGTGCGAGCCGGGCGCGGGTGGCGGCGCGGAGGACGGTGGCGGCTTGGCCGCGGGCCTTCGTCTGCTCGTAGAGGCGGGCGTGGCCTTCAGTGGTCTCGGAGGCGCGTACGGCGACGGGGAGCCGTTCGGCGACGAGGGGGCCGAGTCGACGTGCCCGCCAGAGGGCGGCCAGGGCTGCGGCGATGGCGAGTTGGAGTGCTCCCCAGCGCCAGCCGTCGGGGATGAGGTCGAAGAAGCCGGTGTCGCCGCCGTCGGCGGGCGGGACATCGCTGAGCGAAGGGAGGTACCAGACGAGATGTGGGCGCGAGCCGAGGAGTTGCAGGGCGAGGGAGGCGTTGCCGTGCTGGTCGAGGCGGTGGTTGTAGAGGAGGTCGGGGGAGCCGAGGAGGACGGTGTCGCCGCCGTCCGGGGCCGGTACGCGCAGCAGGGTGGGCCGGCCGTCGGCGAGGTAGCAGGCGTCGGCGTCCGGCGTGGCCGTGGTGTAGCGGGCGCCGCCGAGTTCGGCGCTGCCGGCGCGGCGGGCGGCGGCGAGGGTGCAGCCCGGGGCGCGGGTGGTGACGCTCACGGGGGCCGCCGTCCGTACGCCCGGGGCCAGGGCTCGGGTCGCGGCCGGTCCGGGGGCGAGCAGGACGGTGCGTGCGCCGCTGCCGGTGGTGGCTTTGTGGAGCGCGGTGCGCTGCCGGGCGGTCAGCAGGTCGGGGCCGGTGACGAGCAGGGTGGTGTCGGGGTCGGCTGCCGACGCTGCGGCCGCCCGGGTGGTGACCACTCTTGTGCTGACGCCCTGGTCCGCGAGCAGTTCGGCGATGGCGAGGCTGCCGTTGCGGTCGGCGGAGCGGGGGTCGAGTCGGCTGTGCTGTTCGCCGGAGCGCAGCCCGGCCAGCACGATGCCGGAGATCAGGAGCAGGGCGAGGGCGAGGAGTGGACCGCGGGCCCTGGCCCACAGATGGCGGGCGGCGGGGGTGCCGGAGCCGCTGTTGCCGCTCTGGCCGGGGCTGCCTTCGCCGGTCGGCGGGGTGTGGGTCGGCGGCGCGAGAAAGGTCATCCGCCGCTCCCGGCGTGCGGGGCTTCGGCCGCGCCGGTCGGGCTGGGATTGCTGCGGCGCAGGTCGGTGTCGAGGTCGCGCAGCCGGGCGTGGATCCGCTCGCCGGCGGGGCGGCCGCCGTATGTGACGTCGTCGAAGCTGCGGGCCGCCGCGTGCAGTTGTCCGGCGTGCTCCGGGAGCGTGCGGCCGGCTTCTGCGGCGGCTTCGTCGGCGGTGCGGCCGGGGCTTCGGTCCAGGAGTGCGCGTTCCTCCAGCGAACGGACGATGGCGCGCATCCGCTCTTGGACGGCTTCGGTCCAGCGGTGGTCGGCCGCGTGCCGGTCGGCTGCGGCGCGGTGTTCGGCGGCGCTGCGCGGGCCCGCGTCGAAGAGGGCGCCGCTGACGTCCGGGTTACGGCTCAGGGGGCCCAGCCGTAACCGCACAGCGACCACGAGCAGTACGACGACGAGCGCGACGACGAGCAGCCCGACCCAGCCTCCGGGGGTGGCTCCGGCGGCGCTGCCGAGCAGGTCGCCGACCCGTTTCCAGAACCAGTCCAGGGCGCGCTGGAAGAGGCCTGGGTCGCTCTCGTGGTACTTGGACTCGGACAGTTCGCGCTCGGCTGCTTCGTGGGCGGGGACGCGGGGGACCGTCACGGGTACCTCGTCGCCGGTGCGCACGATGAGGTGCGCCGTCGTGGTCGTGCCCCCCGTAGCCGTCACCGCATCAGCTCCCGGGCGCCGCGTCGGTGGGCTGTGGGGAGCCGGCTGCGTCCGCTCCGTATCCCGGCAGACCGGCGGCGCGGGCCAGTTCGAGGTCGAGGGCCTCGCGGCGGATCCGCTGGTCCACGTAGAGGAGCGCGGTGACCCCGGCGCTGATCGGGAAGGTGACGGTGGAGCTGATCACCGCGCCGACGCCGGTGATGACCAGGAAGCTCCAGCTGGTGGTGGAACTGTCGCCGAGGAGCCAGTCCACCGTGCTCGCGCCGCCGAAGAGCATCGCGACGACGCTGGAGACGAGGCCGACGACGCCAGCGACGATCATGACCACGAGGAGGGCGAGCAGCTGGATGCCGCAGACGCGCCACCAGGCGCCGCGTACGAGTTTCGCGGACCGCCGCATGGACGCGATGACGCCCTGCTTCTCCAGCATCAGCGCGGGCGCGGCGAGGCTGTAACGGATCCACAGCCAGATCGCGGCGACCAGGCCGCCGAGACCGCCGAGCAGCAGGAGCGCGGCTCCGCCGGCCGCCGAGCCGGTGGCGGCGACGATCAGGCCGGGGGTCACCGCCAGGGCTGTGACAGCCGTGACGATGAGGGGGAGGAGGAAGAGCAGGCCGATCAGGCGGGGCAGTTGGGGCCGGGCGTCGCGCCAGGCCTCGCTGGTGGACACGCCCCGGCCGAGGACGGCCCGGCTGATCACCATGGTGAGCAGCGCCGTGGTGATGATGGTGCCGAGCATGCCGATCAGCCAGGTGATCCCGGTGCTGCCCAGGGGCCCGCCGACCGCGTCCATCGTCTCGTCGAGGCTCGGGCTCGGGTTGTCGCCGAGGGCGTCCAGGCTGGAGGTGTCGCGGAACCACAGGCCGGTGCTGAGGGTGGCGACGAACTGTATGACGACCGCGACCGCGAGGGAGATGCCCAGCACGGTGCGCCAGTGGGCGCGCATGGTGGAGACCGAGCCGTCCAGTATCTCGCCCACGCCCAGCGGTCGCAGTGGGATGACGCCGGGCTTGGCGGCGGCCGGTGTCGCGGCCCAGCCCGCTCCCCAGCCCTGGTTGCCCCAGCCGCCCTGGTTGCCGCCAGGACGGCCCTGGTTGCCGGGAGGCCCCCAGCCGCCCTGTGCGGGCGGTCGCGGGGCGGGACCGCCGGTGGGCGCGGACCACTGGCCGGCCGGCGGCTGCTGCTTGGACCACTGCGGCGGAGAGTTCGCGCCGGCGGTCGCGCCTGCGGCCGACTCGCCCCCTTCGGCCTCCCCGGCGGGAGCGGTCGGCTCCGGGGCGTCGCGGTCCGGTCCGTCGGAGGGGCCCGGCCCGTTGGAGGGGGCGGATCCGGGCGGGGCCCAGCCCGGAGAGTCGTTCATCGTCGCTCCTTCACGCTGCCCGTCCGCGGCTGCGGACGGGGTCCTGGGTCAGCGGTGTCAGTCATCGTGCCATGGCGTAGCGGCGGCCGTACCCGGCCCCGTCCCCCACGTTGTCTACCAGGGGCGTTGTCACAGCTGCGGACGAACCCTGCAAAACCATCGGGGGTTGCGGGCAGACTGTGCGGATGGCTGATCACTACGCGATACCGCCAGTGGGCGACGCACCGTCCGCGCTTTCCGCGCTGCGCTGGGAAGCGCCTCCGGAGGGGCCCATTCTGGTGCTCCTCGACCAGACCAGGCTGCCTACCGAGGAGGTCGAGCTGGTCTGTACCGACGTGCCGGCGCTGGTCCTGGCGATTCAGACTCTCGTGGTGCGCGGGGCCCCGCTGCTGGGCCTCGCCGGCGCGTACGGCGTCGCGCTCGCGGCGGCGCGTGGCTACGACGTGGACGACGCGGCCGAGCTGCTGGCCCGCGCCCGGCCCACGGCGGTCAACCTCGAACACGGGGTGCGCAGGGCGCTCGACGCCTACCACGGGGCGCTCAGAGGCGGCGCCGATGACGAGGGGGCCGCCGCTGCGGCGCTCGCCGAGGCCCGCGCGATGCACCGGCAGGACGCGGACGGCAGCGTTCGGATGGCGGAGCACGGGCTGGCGCTGCTCGGGGAACTGCTGCCCGGCGGCGGTCACCGCCTCCTCACCCACTGCAACACCGGGGCGCTGGTATCCGGCGGCGAGGGGACCGCGCTGGCCGTGGTGCTGGCCGTGCACCGGGCCGGTGACCTGCGTCGACTGTGGGTGGGTGAGACCCGGCCGCTGCTCCAGGGGGCGCGGCTGACGGCGTACGAGGCGGCCCGCGCGGGCATGGCGTACACCCTGCTGGCGGACAGCGCGGCGGGCTCGCTGTTCGCGGCGGGTGAGGTGGACGCGGTGCTGGTCGGCGCGGACCGGATCGGTGCGGACGGCTCGGTGGCCAACAAGGTGGGCAGCTATCCGCTCGCGGTGCTCGCCCGGTACCACCATGTGCCGTTCGTGGTGGTGGCTCCGACGACCACTGTCGACCTGCGGACTCCGAACGGAGCGTCCATCGAGGTCGAGCAGCGGCCGGGGCATGAGGTCACCGAGTTCACCGTGCCGTACGCCCCGGGTGCGGGGGTGGGAGCGGGCGGCGGGATTCCGGTGGCGCCGCTGGGGACGCAGGCCTACAACCCGGCGTTCGACGTCACTCCGCCGGAACTGGTGACGGCGATCGTCACCGAGCGCGGGGTAGTGTCACCGGTCACGCCGGATGGTCTCGCGGAGCTCTGTTCCAGGTCGGGGTCGCCCACACCGCGACGCTGACGACAGCCGTGACCACCGGGGGATGTCATCTCTCAGTCATCTGTCATTGGTGAGCTGAGTCACCCAGGTCTACGGCCCCGATGCGAAAATGGGATGATGTCGATATGAAAGGTCGAGTCCTTGTCGTCGACGACGACACAGCGCTTGCGGAGATGCTTGGCATCGTGCTGCGCGGAGAAGGTTTTGAGCCGTCGTTCGTAGCGGATGGTGACAAGGCGATCGCTGCTTTCCGCGAGGCCAAGCCGGACCTGGTCCTGCTGGATCTGATGCTTCCCGGCAGGGACGGCATCGAGGTGTGCCGGCTGATCAGGGCCGAGTCGGGTGTGCCGATCGTCATGCTCACCGCCAAGAGCGACACGGTCGATGTGGTCGTCGGGCTGGAGTCCGGCGCGGACGACTACATCGTCAAGCCGTTCAAGCCGAAGGAGCTGGTGGCCCGGATCAGGGCGCGACTGCGCCGTTCCGAGGAGCCGGCTCCCGAGCAGCTCGCCATCGGTGACCTGGTCATCGATGTGGCGGGGCACTCGGTCAAGCGCGAGGGGCAGTCGATAGCGCTGACCCCGCTCGAGTTCGATCTGCTGGTGGCGCTGGCCCGTAAGCCGTGGCAGGTGTTCACCCGTGAGGTGCTGCTGGAGCAGGTCTGGGGCTACCGCCACGCGGCGGACACCCGGCTGGTCAATGTGCACGTCCAGCGGCTGCGCTCGAAGGTCGAGCAGGACCCGGAGCGCCCCGAGATCGTGGTGACCGTGCGCGGCGTCGGCTATAAGGCCGGACCCAGCTGACATGTCCGGAAACGGTGCCGCTCCCGAGCGCAGCCCGGGGCGGCCCAAGGACCCGCCGAGCGAGATCCCCTTCATCGAGCGCTTTCTGCGCGGCGGGAATCTGCTCTCCGAGGGGGCGCCGGGCGGTCCGGTCCACCCGGTGCTGCGGCTTCTCGTGCGCTGGGTGCGCCGCCCGCTGCTGCCCGCGTTGCGGCTGTGGCGGCGCAATATCCAGCTCAGGGTGGTCGCGACGACCCTGCTGATGTCGTTCGGCGTGGTCCTGCTGCTGGGCGTCGTGGTCATCGGGCAGGTGCGGCGCGGGCTGCAGGACACCAAGCAGCAGGTCGCGCAAAGCCAGGCCAGCGGCGGTTTCGGGGTGGCGGGGCGGCTGGGCAACGATGTCGGCGAGAACCCGCGCGGCCAGGGCGGCGACGTGGCCGACGGCCGCGAGGCGCAGTCCTCGGCGACCTGGCTCAACAAGCTGGTCGAGCAGCTCGCCAGCGGCGGGCAGGGCGTCTTCTCGGTGGTGGCGCTCAGTTCCGAATCCGACGACGAGCCGGTCACCGACAGCCCCGGCACCCGCGGCTCGCGCGCCTCGGGGGACGTGCTGCCGGAGGAGAGCGTGCCCGCTGACCTGCGGCGCGCGCTGGACGAGCAGAAATCCGGCACCTACGAGCGCTACGCGAAGATCCGCCGGGAGAACGCCGAGGACGGCGAACCGGCGCTGATCATCGGCAAGCGGCTGAACGATGTCAACGGCCACCCCTACCAGCTCTATTACCTCTTCCCGCTGAGTCAGGAAGAGGAGTCGCTCACTCTGGTGAAGACGACGCTGGCGACCGCCGGCGTGTTCGTGGTGGTGCTGCTCGGCGCCATCGCCTGGCTCGTCGTACGGCAGGTCGTGACGCCGGTGCGGATGGCCGCCGGGATCTCCGAGCGGCTCGCCGCCGGGCGGCTGCAGGAGCGGATGAAGGTCACCGGCGAGGACGACATCGCCCGGTTGGGCGAAGCGTTCAACAAAATGGCGCAGACCCTCCAGGCCAAGATCCAGCAGCTGGAAGACCTCTCCCGGATGCAGCGCCGGTTCGTCTCGGACGTGTCGCACGAGCTGCGCACCCCGCTGACGACCGTGCGGATGGCGGCCGACCTCATCCATGAGGCGCGCGGCGACTTCGACCCGGCGACCGCCCGCTCCGCCGAACTGCTCTGGGGCCAGCTCGACCGTTTCGAGTCGCTGCTCGCCGACCTGCTGGAGATCAGCCGCTTCGACGCGGGCGCGGCCGCCCTGGAGGCGGAGCCGATCGACCTGCGGGACGTGGTGCGCCGGGTGGCCGAGGCGGCCGAGCCGCTCGCCGAGCGCAAGGGCACCCGGATTCTCATCCGAGGTGACGAGCGGCCGGTGGTCGCGGAGGCGGACGCGCGGCGGGTCGAGCGGGTGCTGCGCAATTTGGTGGTCAACGCCGTCGAGCACGGCGAGGGCCGCGATGTGGTGGTGCGTCTCGCGTCGGCGGGCGGCGCCGTCGCCGTCGCGGTGCGCGACTACGGCGTCGGCCTCAAGCCGGGCGAGGCCACCCGGGTGTTCAACCGCTTCTGGCGGGCCGACCCGGCGCGCGCCAGGACCACGGGCGGCACCGGGCTCGGGCTGTCGATCGCGGTGGAGGACGCGCGGTTGCACGGCGGCTGGCTACAGGGCTGGGGCGAGCCGGGCGGCGGCTCGCAGTTCCGGCTGACGATGCCGCGTACGGCGGGCGACGCGCTGCGCGGCTCGCCCATCCCGCTGGAGCCCGCCGACTCGCGGCGCAACCGCGGGCTGAACGACGCGGGGCCGCCGCCCGGCGCGGCGGAACGCCGGCCGGGGGCCGCGGCGGCCTCTGCGAAGACGACGGCGGCTCAGTCGACGACAGCGGTGGCGATGGCCAGGCCGGAGCGGCCGGAAGCCGACCCGGCGGCGCTGCCGGGGCACGGCTCCCGGGTGGTGGCGCGCCGCAGCGGCACGCCGGCGGCGGACGGGACCGCTGATGGGAACGCCGGTGGGACCGCTGATGGGAACGCCGATGGGAATCCTGAGGGAGAGGGCGACTCTGGTGGGCACTGACCACGACAACGCACGCCGGGGGGCGCGCAAGCGGACGCGCGCGCTGCCGGCGCTGGTCTGCGGCTCACTGCTGCTGGCCGGCTGTGCGTCGATGCCCGACAGCGGCGAGGTCAGCCGCGTCGACTCCTCGCCGCGGGGCGACTCCGACTCGCAGGTGCGGGTGTACGGGGTGCCGCCGCAGCGCGGGGAGACGCCGGATCAGATCGTGCGCGGCTTCCTGGAGGCGACGACGAGCGACGAGGCGGACTTCCGGACGGCTCGCGAGTATCTGACCAAGAAGCAGAAGCAGCGCTGGAAGCCCTTCACGGGCACCACGGTGCTCTCCGAGGCCCCCGACCCGCGGGCGGCGGCGGGACGGGCCAACACTGATCCGGAGAGCGAGAACCGCACGATCGTGCTGAGCGGTGACCAGCTCGCCACGGTCGACCGCAAGCACGCGTACAAGCCCTCCGCCAAGCGGTACCGCACGACCGTCCACCTGACGAAGGAGGGCGGCGAATGGAAGATCGACAGCCCGCCGGCCGGCCTGGTGCTCGGCGTCTCCGACTTCCAGCGGATCTACCAGTCCGTCAACAAGTATTACTTCGCCTCACTCGGCCCGGACGGGATGCCGGATGTGCTGGTCGCCGACCCCGTCTATCTGCGCAAGCGGATAGACCCGGTGACCGCTACGGTCCGGGCGCTGCTGGAGGGACCGACCAACTGGCTCGGCCCGGTGGCCGATTCGAGGTTCCCCAGCGGGACCAGGCTCACCAGCCGCAGTCTGGCGCTGGACGACGAGAACGTGCTCAAGGTGCGGCTGAGCGGCCAGGCGACGACGGTCGATCAGGCGCGGTGCAGCCGGATGGCGGCGCAGTTGTTCTACACCGTGCAGGACCAGGCGGCGGCGAAGCTCAGCAGGGTCGAGCTGGCCCGTGGGGACGGATCCTCGCTGTGCGTGCTCTCGCGCGAGGCCGCCGCCGCCGGGTACGCCCCCGAGCGGCAGATCGGCTCCGCGAATCAGCAGTACTTCATCGACGCGGACCACCGGGTGGTGAGCCTCTCGGAGAGCGACGAGAAGGCGGACCCGGTCGTCGGCCCGTTCGGCGAGCAGGACCGGGTGAACCTGCGCTCGGTGGCGGTGGCGCGCGATGAGCGGACCGCCGCGGGTGTGTCGTCGAGCGGCCGTTCGCTCTATGTCGCAGCCCTGGAGGACGGGAGTCCGCTGGGCGACCCGAAGCTGGTCAGCGCGGCCAAGAGCCCGGGGGACGGGCTGACCGCGCCGAGTTGGGACGGCCTCGGCGACCTGTGGGTCGCCGACCGCGACCCGGGGCGGCCGCGGCTGCTCAGGCTGCGCGGCGGCGAGGGCGATCCCGAAGAGGTACGGGTGCCGGGGCTCGGCGACGGGCGCGTCAAGGCGCTGCGGGTGTCGGCGGACGGCGTGCGGATCGCGCTGCTGGTGGAGCGCGGCGGGCATACGACGCTGCGGCTCGGCCGGGTGGAGCGCGGCGGCAGCACCGACAAGCCCGAGCTCTCGGTCGAGGATCTGCGGCCGGTCGCACCGCAGTTGGAGGACGTGGTGGCGGCTTCCTGGGCGGGCGGCAGCCGGTTGGCCGTGGTCGGCAGGGAGTCCGGCGGCGTGCAGCAGCTCCAGTTCATGGAGACCGACGGCTCGCCGTCGAACACCGGGACGCTGCCGGGCATCAACGGCGTGAAGGCGGTCGCGGCCTCGGAGGACGAGCGGAAGTCGCTGATCGCGGACTCCGAGGACGGCATCGTCCGGCTGCCGCCCGGCGCCAACTGGAAGACGCTCACCAAGGAAGGCTCGGCTCCGGTCTATCCGGGCTGAGCCGGTCCTCCCGGACCGGGCGGGTCCGGGAGGAGTTGTCCACAGGGGTGGCGACGGCTCCCGCGCGGCGGCACAGTGGTTGTGCGGGGGTGGTGCCATGCCGGGCTGGTGGCGGGAGATCGCCGATCTGGTGCTGCCCGTCGACTGCGCCGGGTGCGGTCGGCCGCGCAGCGCGCTGTGCGAGGACTGCCGTACGGCGCTGTGCCCGGCGCGGGCCGGCCGGGTGCGCCCCGATCCGGTCCCCGAGGGGCTGCCAGAGGTCCGCGCGACGGCTGTCTACGCGGACCAGGTGCGGGCGGTGCTGCTCGCGCACAAGGAGCGCGGCGCGCTCCGCCTGGCGGCTCCGCTCGGCGGCGCGCTGGCGAGCGCGGTGCGGAGTGTGCCGGGGAGCGCCGGAAGCACGGCCCGCGCCGCGCCGGCCGGTGCTGCGCCGCTGCTCGTACCCGTGCCGTCCGCTCGGCGTGCGGTGGCCGCGCGGGGCCATGATCCGGCCCGGCGGATAGCCCTGGCGGCGGCGGCCGAGCTGCGCCGGGGCGGGGTGCCCGTCCGGGTGCTCGCGGGGCTGCGGCAGCGTCGGCGGGTGGCCGATCAGGCGGGGCTGAGCGCCCGGCAGCGGCTGGAGAACCTCTCGGGAGCCCTGGTGGTCGCAACGGGGGCCGAAAGGCTGCTGACGGCCGCTCCAGTGGTCGTGGTGGATGACCTGATGACCACGGGCGCATCGCTGGCGGAGGCGGTGCGGGCGCTGCGGGCGGCCGGCGGGCGGGTGATCGGCGCCGCCGTGGTGGCCGCTCCCGAGGCCGCGTTCGACCGTCCCCGCGCCGCGTGCCGATGTCCAGCGCCTCCACCGCGGCCCCTGCGTCCACCGCGTGCATCGGGCTGCCAGGAGAGCCGGTTGTGCTGCCAGGAGAACTGATGCGTTCGAAATCAATCGGAACTGACGGGGAACGCTCATCGTTGCTGGTAGTGAGGACGAAAAAACACCTGAACGGAGGTACGGGCCGGTAGGGGGTGCCGACATCAGTCCGGGCGAGCTATGTTCGGTTGTGAGGAATGGTGGAGGCTATGCCTCGCATATCCGGCAACCCCGCATTTGCGGTTGTATCGGATCCTCGAAATTGGTGGGATGGAGATCCCACTTGCGGGGGAGGAGGAGGTGAGAGTCGCACATCCGGGGCTCCGGATTCCTCCGGGGTCTAGCGCAACAGGGAGACGCTCCGCACGTTGAGCGGAGCGATCCGGGAACGGAGTTCTGCGTGGACATCGTCGTCAAGGGCCGCAAGACCGAAGTGCCTGAGCGGTTCCGGAAGCACGTGGCCGAGAAGCTGAATCTGGAGAAGATCCAGAAGCTCGACGGCAAGGTGATCAGCCTCGATGTCGAGGTGTCCAAGGAACACAACCCGCGGCAGGCCGACCGTTCCGACCGCGTGGAGATCACGCTGCGATCGCGCGGGCCGGTCATTCGCGCGGAGGCCGCCGCCGTAGATCCGTACGCGGCGCTCGACCTGGCGACAGCCAAGCTGGAAGCGCAGCTGCGCAAGCAGTCCGACAAACGACGGGTGCACCGCGGCAACCACACGCCGACGAGTGTCGCCGCCGCCACCGCCCCGCTCGCGGCGCACCTGAACGGCGCATCCGCCGCGACCGCCACGGCCACCGCCACGATGACGGACACCGGCCGCGGCGCGGTCCCCGTCACCAAGATGGGGCCGCTGGACGTGCAGGGCGAGGGCCCGCTGGTGGTCCGGGAGAAGACCCACGCCGCCGCCCCCATGACGCTCGACCAGGCGCTCTACGAGATGGAGCTGGTCGGGCACGACTTCTATCTCTTCGTCGACTCCGAGACCAAGCGGCCGAGTGTCGTCTACCGGCGGCATGGCTACGACTACGGCGTCATCCACCTGGAGGCCGACCCGCTGTTCATCGACGAGCAGCCCAGTGGCGCCGGAGGGGCGCTCGGCGGCTGACAGCGCCAACACGCCAACACCCCGTCCGGCACGGCGCCGGAGAGGTTCGCAGGTGCCCCCGGAGCGTCCCCGCGCCCCCGGGGGCGCCTCCGCACGGCCACGGGAGCACCGTCCTGCCGCTCAGGCATGAAAGCATGGCTCTTGTGGCCAACCGGTCGTTGCTGAAGACCGGTTGGCGTCGCACGGCAAGGTGCAATCGCAAGGGGCCATGGCCTTCAGGGGGAGGAACAATGGCGGACAGTTTCGGGTCGGCGCACGTGGACGGGGACGACGGGGACACCGTCGGCGCGGAGGCGGGTGAGCCGCGCAAGGAGCCGATCCGGGTGCTGGTCGTGGACGACCACGCGCTCTTCCGGCGAGGGCTGGAGATCGTCCTCGCGCAGGAGGAGGACATCCAGGTCGTCGGCGAGGCCGGGGACGGCGCGGAGGCCGTGGACAAGGCGGCCGATCTGCTGCCGGACATCATTTTGATGGATGTGCGGATGCCGAAGCGCGGCGGGATCGAGGCGTGCACCTCGATCAAGGAAGTGGCGCCCAGCGCGAAGATCATCATGCTCACCATCAGCGACGAAGAGGCCGACCTCTACGACGCGATCAAGGCCGGGGCCACCGGTTATCTGCTCAAGGAGATCTCCACCGACGAGGTCGCGACGGCGATCCGGGCGGTCGCCGACGGCCAGTCGCAGATCAGCCCGTCGATGGCGTCCAAGCTGCTGACCGAGTTCAAGTCGATGATCCAACGCACCGACGAGCGGCGGCTGGTGCCCGCGCCCCGGCTCACCGAGCGCGAGCTGGAAGTGCTCAAACTCGTCGCCACGGGCATGAACAACCGCGATATCGCCAAGCAGTTGTTCATCAGCGAGAACACCGTGAAGAACCACGTCCGCAACATCCTGGAGAAGCTGCAGTTGCACTCCCGGATGGAGGCCGTGGTCTACGCGATGCGCGAGAAGATCCTGGAAATCAGGTAGTCGGCGCGGGCGGCGGCGGGGAGCAGGCGCTGTACGGCGCGGCTCGGCCACCGCCCGTACGTTCGGCCGCCGCTCGTACAGCCCTCGCCCTCTCGCCGCGATCCCGGCAGGCGGATTCCGTCAGACGGACCCGCCGGCCGGACCCCTCAGGCGAGGGCCGTGACGAGGTCGGCTGCGAGCACGGGGTCGTCGCAGCGCTCGACGCGCACCGTGTCGCAGTCGACCCAGCCGGCCGCCTCCCGCAGCGCCTGCGCCATCGGGCGCACCGCCTTCGGGCCGCGCATCGACACCTGCCGTACGACCAGCGTCGTCCCCTCGCGGGCCGGGTCCACCCGGCCCAGCAACCGGCCGCCGGACAGCAGCGGCATCGCGAAGTAGCCGTGCACCCGCTTGGGCTTGGGCACGTATGCCTCCAGCCGGTGGGTGAAGTCGAAGATCCGCAGGGTGCGCGGCCGGTCCCAGACGAGGGAGTCGAAGGGCGAGAGCAGCGTCGTACGGTGCCTGCCGCTCGGCTCGGAGGCCAATGCCGCCGGGTCCGCCCAGGCGGGCTTGGACCAGCCCTCGACCTCGACCGGCACCAGCCCCGAACCCTCGATGACCGCGCTGACCTGGTCGGCCTTGAGCCGGTGGTAGTCCGCGAGGTCGGCGCGCGTCGCGACGCCCATCGCCGCACCGGCCTGGGCGACCAGCCGGCGCGTGCACTCGGCGTCGTCGAGGTCGTCGTGCAGCAGCGGGTCCGGGATCGCGCGCTCGGCCAGCTCGTAGACCCGCTTCCAGCCGCGTCGCTCGGTGCAGACGACCTCGCCGGTGTCGAGCATCCACTCCACAGCGATCTTGGCCTCGGACCAGTCCCACCACTCGCCGCCGTTCTTGCCGCCGCCCAACTCCGTGGTGGTGAGCGGGCCGTCGGCCTTCAGCCGGTCGCGGACCGCCGAGCAGGAGCGTTCGGAGTCCTCCATGGGGTGCCACCGGTATCCGCGGGCCCGCAGGGCCCGGCGGCGGAAGGCGAAGAGGGGCCACTCCTCGATCGGCAGGATGCAGGCCGCGTGCGACCAGTACTCGAAGCTGTGCGGCGCGGGCGGCGGCGGGGAGCCCGCCGCGTCCGGCGTGCTGAGGGCGTCCGCCGTCGGCGGCGCGGCCCAGTACGCCGAGTCGACCGTCGTGCGGCCGACCGCGCCGAGCCGGGCGTACGGAACCAGCTCATGCGAACGGGCCAGCACCGAGATGGTGTCCAACTGGACCGCGCCGAGCTGCCGCAGCACACCGCGGACACCGGATTTGCGGTCCGGGACGCCCATCAGGCCCTGCGCGCGCAGCGCCAGTCGCCGGGCCTCGTCGGCGGACAGGGACGTCTCGGGGCGCGGCGGTATCGTCATGCGCACCACAGTAGATCCGGCCACTGACAATGCCCGGTGGCGGCGGGACCGGCCGGTCCCGCCCGGCCCGCCGCCACCCTCCTCAGGCGACCTCCCCAGGCTTCTCGGACCTCCGCAGGCCGCCGCAAGACCTCCGCAGGTCTGTTCAGGTCTGCTCAGGGCGCGAGCACGTAAGGGGTCTTCGAGGGCAGTTGCCAGTCGGAGGGCAGCAGCGCGGCGGCCCAGGCGTCCCGCCGGACGCCCCGGTGCACGATCCGGGCGCGCTGCGTCCCCTCCATCCGGAACCCGACGCTGAGCGCGACGGCCCGCGAGCCGTGGTTGCCGGCTTCCGCGAACCACTCCAGGCGCTCGACGCCCAGCGAGACGAACGCCCAGCGCGCGAGCGCGCGAGCCGCCTCGGCG
Organism: Streptomyces sp. H27-D2; assembly: GCF_035828615.1. Classification (NCBI taxonomy): domain Bacteria; kingdom Bacillati; phylum Actinomycetota; class Actinomycetes; order Kitasatosporales; family Streptomycetaceae; genus Streptomyces; species Streptomyces sp. H27-D2. The sequence continues at coordinate 16,496 of NZ_JAYMZR010000080.1, forward strand.
GTGTATCCGCGGCCGCGCTGCTCCGCTGCCGTCCAGAAGCCGATCTCGGCCTGCCGCTGCGGTCCGCGCAGCCCCGCCAGCTCCAACAGCCCCATCGACCCCACCAGCACCCCGCTCTCCGTTGTGGAGCCCTCCTCCGTGGAGCCCTCCTCCGCCCGGCCCTCCTTCGTGAAGACGCCGAAGTTGTACAGGGTGTCCTCGCGCCAGCCGTCCGGGCTGATCCGGCCGACGAAGTCCTCGGCGTGCTCGCGCCCGTACGGGGACGGGATGGTCGTCCAGCGCTGGATCTCCGCGTTCTGGCAGGCGGCCAGCACCGCGTCGGCGTCCGGGGGGCCGAGCGGGCGCAGCACGAGGCGCTCGGTGGTGAGGGTGATGGGCTCCATACGGGGAGTTTCCGGCAACGGGGCGGCGTGCGGCAAGATCTTCCGGCGGGGCGGGCCCGGCAGCCTTCCACGGCCGCGTACACAGCCTGGCCCGGCAGCCGGACCAGCAGCCGGGGGCCGGCCCCCGGGCGGGGCCCGGCCCGGCGCCATCCGCCGCGCCCATACGTTCTCCGGGAGGGTGACAGTGCGCCTTCGTGCTGACGGGCCTCCCGGCGCGGCGGGGTCCTCGCTTACGATGGCCGTTGCGGCGGGGCCTGTCCCTGTGAAAACGCCGCGCCCGCGGCACCCGACCGTGCCAGGCCCGACCGGCAAGGAGCCAGCCTACGTGTCCGTCTTCAACAAGCTCATGCGTGCAGGCGAAGGCAAGATCCTGCGCAAACTGCAACGCGTCGCGGACCAGGTCAACTCCATCGAAGAGGACTTCATCGACCTCTCCGACGCTGAGCTGCGGGCGCTCACCGAGGAGTACAAGGAGCGCCACGCCGACGGCGAGAGCCTCGACGACCTGATGCCCGAGGCGTTCGCGACGGTGCGCGAGGCCTCGAAGCGCGTCCTCGGCCAGCGCCACTACGACGCGCAGATCATGGGCGGCGCGGCGCTGCACCTCGGGTACGTGGCCGAGATGAAGACCGGTGAGGGCAAGACCCTCGTCGGTACGCTGCCCGCCTACCTCAACGCGATCTCCGACAAGGGCGTTCACCTGATCACGGTGAACGACTACCTGGCCGAGCGCGACTCCGAGTGGATGGGCCGGGTGCACAAGTTCCTCGGCCTCGAAGTCGGTTGCATCCTCGCCAACATGACTCCCTCGCAGCGCCGTGACCAGTACAACTGCGATGTCACCTACGGAACGAACAACGAGTTCGGCTTCGACTACCTGCGCGACAACATGGCGTGGTCGCAGGAAGAGTTGGTGCAGCGCGGCCACAACTTCGCGATCGTCGACGAGGTCGACTCGATCCTGGTCGACGAGGCCCGTACGCCGCTGATCATCTCCGGTCCCGCGGACCAGGCCACCAAGTGGTACGGCGACTTCGCGAAGCTGGTCAAGCGGCTGTCCAAGGGCGAGCCCGCGAACACCCTCAAGGGGATCGAGGAGACCGGCGACTACGAGGTCGACGAGAAGAAGCGCACCGTCGCCATCCACGAGTTCGGCGTCTCCAAGGTCGAGGACTGGCTGGGCATCGAGAACCTCTACGAGTCGGTGAACACCCCGCTCGTCGGTTACCTCAACAACGGCATCAAGGCCAAGGAACTCTTCAAGAAGGACAAGGACTACGTCGTCATCGACGGCGAAGTCATGATCGTCGACGAGCACACCGGCCGTATCCTCGCCGGCCGTCGCTACAACGAGGGCATGCACCAGGCCATCGAGGCGAAGGAAGGGGTGGACATCAAGGACGAGAACCAGACCCTCGCCACGATCACCCTGCAGAACTTCTTCCGCCTCTACGGCACGCTCTCCGGTATGACCGGTACGGCGATGACCGAGGCCGCCGAGTTCCACCAGATCTACAAGCTCGGCGTCGTCCCGATCCCGACGCACCGGCCGCTGGCCCGCGTCGACCAGGCCGACCTGATCTACCGCACCGAGGTCGCGAAGTTCGCCGCGGTCGTCGAGGACATCGCGGAGAAGCACGAGAAGGGCCAGCCGATCCTGGTCGGCACCACCTCGGTCGAGAAGTCCGAGTACCTCTCGCAGCAGCTCTCCAAGCGCGGTGTGCCACACGAGGTGCTCAACGCCAAGCAGCACGACCGTGAGGCGACGATCGTCGCCCAGGCCGGCCGCAAGGGCGCTGTCACCGTCGCCACCAACATGGCCGGCCGCGGTACCGACATCAAGCTCGGCGGCAACCCCGACGACCTCGCCGAGGCGGAGCTGCGCCAGCTCGGTCTCGACCCCGTCGAGCACGTCGAGGAGTGGGCGGCGGCGCTGCCCGACGCGCTGAAGAAGGCCGAGCTCGCCGTCAAGGCCGAGTTCACCGAGGTCACCGACCTCGGCGGGCTGTACGTCCTGGGCACCGAGCGGCACGAGTCGCGCCGCATCGACAACCAGCTGCGCGGCCGTTCGGGCCGTCAGGGCGACCCGGGCGAGTCCCGCTTCTACCTCTCGCTGGGCGACGACCTGATGCGGCTGTTCAAGGCGCAGATGGTCGAGCGCGTGATGGCCATGGCCAACGTCCCCGACGACGTTCCGATCGAGAACAAGATGGTCACCCGCGCCATCGCCTCCGCGCAGTCGCAGGTCGAGCAGCAGAACTTCGAGACGCGTAAGAACGTCCTGAAGTACGACGAGGTGCTCAACCGGCAGCGCGAGGTCATCTACGGCGAGCGCCGCCGGGTGCTGAAGGGCGAGGACCTCCAGGACCAGATCCGGCACTTCGCGGACGACACCATCGACGCCTACATCCAGGCGGAGACGGTCGAGGGCTTCGCCGAGGAGTGGGACCTGGACCGGCTGTGGGCGGCCTTCCGGCAGCTCTACCCGGTGAAGGTCACCGTGGAGGAGCTGGAGGACGCGGCCGGGGACCGGGCGGGCATCACCGCCGAGTTCATCGGCGAGTCCATCAAGGACGACCTCAACGAGCAGTACGCGGCTCGCGAGGAGGAGCTCGGCTCCGAGGTCATGCGTGAGCTGGAGCGCCGCGTCGTGCTGTCGGTCCTGGACCGCAAGTGGCGCGAGCACCTCTACGAGATGGACTACCTCCAGGAGGGCATCGGGCTCCGCGCGATGGCCCAGAAGGACCCGCTGGTCGAGTACCAGCGCGAGGGCTTCGACATGTTCAACGCCATGATGGAGGGCATCAAGGAGGAGTCCGTCGGCTACCTGTTCAACCTGGAGGTCCAGGTCGACCAGCAGGTCGAGGAGGTCCCGGTGCAGGACGCGGCCGAGCGGACGTCCCTCTCCAAGGACGCGCAGGACGCCGTTCCGGCGGGGGCCCCTGGGCGTCCCGAGATCCGCGCCAAGGGCCTGGAGGCCCCGCAGCGCCCGGACCGGCTGCACTTCTCCGCGCCGACGGTGGACGGCGAGGGCGGTGTCGTCGAGGGCGACTTCGCCAGCGACGACGCGTCCGACGGCTCCGGGGACTCCGAGTCGGACGGCCTCACCCGCGCCGAGCGCCGCAAGGCGCAGAAGAGCGGCGGCCGTCGCCGCAAGAAGTAGCGAGAAGTAGCGGAAGCATCCGCTGAAGCGTGAGTGGCTCACGCGGGGAGCGGGTTGAACGGGCTGGGGCCGGGCACGGAGAAGTGCCCGGCCCCAGCCCGTTCTGCGTGCTCGTTCTGGCCGCCCGGTCCGCGTGTCCGGTCCGGTCCGTGCGCGGGGCCCGCGCTCAGGCCGGGGCGCTCAGGCTGGGGGCGCGCGCCCGCGACAGGCCCCGCTCGCGTACGGCACTCCGCGCCCCCTCAGGGACGCGCCCCGAGTTCGACCGCCGCGCAGCGCCAGCGCTGGTCCGCGCCCAGCTCCAGCCGGAAGGCCAGCGCGTGCACCCGGTCGCCGGACAGGATGCGCGCGAACGCCTCGATCACCCCGGGTCCCGGCCGGAACTCGCCGCAGCGGGTCACGACCGGCGTGCTGCGGACCGCCGCCGCGGGCCGCAGCGGCGTGCCGGGGGCGAGCTGGGCCAACTGGTCGTACGCGGAGCCCAGCGAGTGGCCGA
>NZ_JAYMZR010000080.1:20544-34707 GCF_035828615.1 Streptomyces sp. H27-D2
GCATCCAGTGGACGGGCTTCTGGCCGCTCAGGGTCAGCAGCAGGCGGTCGGCGAACCAGTAGCGCGGCAGCCGTTCGCGCGCCTGCCGCCGGGCCGCGGCCGCCGCGTGCGCCGTCCCCGTACCGCTGCTGGGACGCCGGGAGTCGCGCCGCTGCGGCGGGCGGCTCCTGGCCGACGCGGTCGCGAGCGCTGCGGCCCTGGTGGCCGAAATCCTGTCGATGCCCATGCTGATTGCCCCCGCTGTGCCGGGCCCGGTGCGAATACCGGGCGGTAACTCTGCTCAGGGATCTTTTACCGAGGGCGCCGAGGCGGCGACAAGGTGAGCGGTACGGGCCCCGGGACCCCGGCTGGGTTCCCCTATCAGGGGGCGCCGGCGGCGTGGCGGGACGGGCCGCCGGGGGGTGTGCCGGGTGCCGTACGGGCGGTGCCGGGCCCGGCCGGAGGCGTTGTGTGCGGCACCAAGGGTTCCGCCGGGCCATGAGTACTCCGAAGGGGTACGCGCGGCCTATGCTGGCCGGGCACCGAGCCGTAAGGCATTCACGAGGAAAGCGGCAGCCATGCGCGTCTACGTCCCCCTGACCCTTCCCGGTCTCGCAGAGGCGCACAAGGCGGGCGAACTGGGCCCCGGCCCGCTGGACGCCTTCGCCGTGACCCCCGCGCTGCGTGAGTGGTATGTCTCCGATGACATCGAAGAGCTGGAGTACGCGGCTCTGAACCGGGCCGGACAGGCCTCGCTGCGGCTGCTCGCCGCCGATCCCGGGACGGCCCGCCGCCGGGTCGTCGTCGCCCTGGACGTGCCGGACGGCGACGCCGTCTCCGACCCGGACCGCGGCCTGGACAGCGCGGCGCTCGGCGCGGTACGGATCGCGGGCGCGGTGCCGTTCGCCAAGGCCGCCGCGGTGCACGCGGACGCCGACGACGCCGAGCCGGATGTGCGGGCGGCGGCCGACGCGCTGGGCGCGGCCGACCAGGGCGACGACGACGCGCAGTTCACGGTGGACGGTGCGGAGGACCACGAGCTGCTGTGGTTCGCGGTGCAGGAAGTCCCCAACCTGATCGCCTGAGCCTCTGAGCCGGACCGGACCGGACCGGACCGGACCGGACCGACCGGCCGAAGCGTGCGCCTGGCTCCGCTGGGCCCGATGGCTGGTTGTCAGTGCGGATGGGTACCTTTTCGCCATGGGGTCTGTCATGGGGAAGCACGCGGCGCACATCGTCTGGGACTGGAACGGCACGCTCTTTCACGACATCGACGCGGTCATCGAGGCGACGAACGCCTCGTTCGCCGAGATCGGTCTCGCGCCGATCACTCTGGAGCGGTACCGGGACCTGTACTGCGTGCCCATCCCGCTCTTCTACCAGCGGCTGATGGGCCGGCTGCCCACCGACAGCGAGTGGCTGGTCATGGACGAGGCCTTCCACCGGCACTACTGGGCGCTGGCCGGCGGCTCAGGGCTGGCGCTCGACGCCAAGCGGCTGCTCGCCGAGCGGCAGTCGGCCGGGCTGACCCAGTCGCTCTGCTCACTGGCGCCGCACGAGAACCTGATACCGATCGTGCGCACGCACGACATCGAGCATCACTTCATCCGGGTGGACGGCCGAATAGGGCCCTCGCACACCGGCAAGGCCGAGCACATGGTGCGGCACCTCGCCGCGCTCGACGGCGTCCCCGCGCACCGCATCGTGGTGATCGGTGACGCGCTGGACGACGCGGTGGCCGCGGCGCACGTCGGAGCCCGAGCCGTGCTCTACACCGGCGGCTCGCACAGCCGCGGCAGCCTCGCGGCGGCCGGGGTGCCGGTGGTCGACAGCCTCGCCGAGGCGGTCGAGACGGCCGAGCGGCTGGTGGGCTGACGACCTCCGCCAGTCGACCAGCGGATCACAGTCGCCTTCGCGCGCAGCGCCGGCTCACGACGTCCGCCGGCTCACGACGTCCGCCAGTCGACCAGCGGACCTATGAGCTACGTCACCGGCGCCTTCGCCCGCAGCACCGTCAGGAACTCCCGCATCCAGGCCGAGTGGTCCGGCCAGGCGCGGGCCGAGACCAGCGTGCCGTCGACCACCACCTCGGTGTCCTGGAACGAGGCCCCCGCGGCCTGTACGTCCAGCTCCAGCGCCGGGTACGCGGTGACCCGCCGCCCGCTGAGCCCTCCGATGGCGGCCGTGAGCAGCGGGCCGTGGCAGATCTGGGCGACCGGCTTGTCCGCGTCGAAGAAGGCCTTGAGCAGCTTGCGCAGCTCGGGGTCGTTGCGCAGGTACTCCGGGGCCCGGCCGCCGGGGATGACCAGCGCGACGTAGGCGCCCGGCTCGACGTCGGAGAACGCCAGGTCGGCGGGCCAGCTGTAGCCGGGCTTCTCGGTGTAGGTGTCGAAGCCCTCCTCGAAGTCGTGCACCACGAAGCGCAGCCGCTTGGCCGTCGGGGCCGCGATGTGCACCTCGTAGCCCTCCTCGCGCAGCCGCTGGTAGGGGTAGAGCACCTCCAGCGACTCCGCCGCGTCGCCCGTCACGATCAGGATCTTCGCTGCCATCCCCGCCACCGTCCTCCGCCTCGCACCCGTGTCCGACCGGTCCAGCCCACCACGGTGCTCCGATCCGGCTGCCTTGCCAAGGGCCCGGGCCCGCGTGTCGCTGTCCAGAACGTCAAACTTCCACCCCTGGTTTTGTACAGAAGCGGACCATGACGGTCACCGGGGGGAGAGCGATAGCCTTAGGCCGTGATCAGCGCGATATCCCGCAGGGGCGATGAGGCCCCCGCCAAGCGCCCGGCGCACCACGGTGCCCGGGCTGCCGCTGATTCTCTTTGCCGGGCGTCCGTGCCGATATTGGCCAAGAACAGCCCGGCCTTCCCTCCTCGCGGCATAACGTCGACCACGACCGGATACCCCGCGTCGCGACGTCGTGCCCCGGGATCTGGGGGTTCGCCCCCCAGCCATCACCATTACCGACGTCACGCAACGGCGCGCGACAGGAGCCAGAGGACATGCAGACCAAGCTGGACGAAGCCAAGGCCGAGCTGCTCGCAAGGGCCGCCCGAGTCGCTGAGAACAGTCCCGCCGGGGGTCAACCGGCCGGGCTCAATTGGTCGAAGGGGAGCCTGTCGCCAGCGGCTCTCACTGCGTACCTCCAGCGCTACTACCTGCACACGGCACCCGAGGACCTGAACGACCGCGACCCGGTCGACGTCTTCGGCGCGGCCCTTTCGCACTTCCGGCTGGCCGAGTCGCGGCCGCAGGGCACCGCGAACGTCCGGGTGCACACCCCGACGGTGGAGGAGAACGGCTGGCAGTGCAGCCACTCCCTGGTCGAGATCGTCACCGACGACATGCCGTTCCTGGTCGACTCGGTCACCAACGAGCTGTCCCGGCAGGGCCGCGGCATCCACGTCGTGATCCACCCGCAGGTCGTGGTCCGCCGTGACCTCACCGGCAAGCTGCTGGAAGTGCTCGGCTCCGGCTGTGACGAGCATGGTGCCGCGACTGGCACCGACGCCGCCTCCGAGCTGCCGCACGACGCGCTCACCGAGTCGTGGATCCACGTCGAGATGGACCGCGAGACCGACCGCGCCGACCTCAAGCAGATCACCGCGGATCTGCTCCGGGTGCTGTCCGACGTCCGGGAGACCGTCGAGGACTGGGAGAAGATGCGCGACAGCGCGCTGCGCATCGCCGACGAGCTGCCCGCCGAGCCGGCCGCCGACGACCTGCGCGACCAGGAGATCGAGGAGGCCCGCGAGCTGCTCCGCTGGCTCGCCGCCGACCACTTCACCTTCCTGGGCTACCGCGAGTACGTGCTGACCTCCGCGGCCACCGAGAGCGGCGAGGAGGACGTGCTCGCCGCCGTCCCCGGCACCGGCCTCGGCATCCTGCGCTCCGACCCCTCGCACCGTGAGGGGGACGAGGGCCACCCCGTCTCGCCGTCCTTCCACCGGCTGCCGGCCGACGCCCGGGCCAAGGCCCGCGAGCACAAGCTGCTGGTGCTGACGAAGGCGAACAGCCGCTCCACCGTGCACCGCCCCTCGTACCTCGACTACGTCGGCGTGAAGAAGTTCGACACCGAGGGCAACGTCGTCGGCGAGCGCCGGTTCCTGGGCCTGTTCTCCTCCGCCGCGTACACCGAGTCCGTACGCCGGGTCCCGGTCATCCGCCGCAAGGTCGCCGAGGTGCTGTCCGGCGCCGGGTTCACCCCGGCCAGCCACGACGGCCGCGACCTGCTGCAGATCCTGGAGACCTACCCCCGCGACGAGCTGTTCCAGACCCCGGTCGACCAGCTCCGCTCCATCGCGACCAGCGTCCTGTACCTCCAGGAACGCCGCCGGCTGCGGCTCTACCTGCGCCAGGACGAGTACGGCCGCTACTACTCCGCGCTCGTCTACCTGCCGCGCGACCGCTACACCACCAGCGTGCGGCTGCGGCTGATCGACATTCTCAAGGAGGAGCTCGGCGGCACCAGCGTCGACTTCACCGCCTGGAACACCGAGTCGGTGCTCTCCCGGCTGCACTTCGTCGTCCGGGTGCCGTCCGGCGCGACCCTGCCGGACCTCACCGACGCCGACGCCGACCGTATCGAGGCGCGGCTCGTCGAGGCCGCCCGCTCCTGGGCCGACGGCTTCGGCGAGGCGCTCGTCGCCGAGTGCGGCGAAGAGCGCGCGGCCGAGCTGTCGCGCCGCTACGCCAACGCCTTCCCCGAGGGCTACAAGGCCGACCACACCCCGCGCAGCGCCGTCGCCGACCTCCAGCACCTGGAGCAGCTCAGCGCCGCCGGGCAGGGCGGTGACTTCGCGCTCAGCCTGTACGAGCCGGTCGGCGCGGCCCCCGAGGAGCGCCGCTTCAAGATCTACCGCACCGGCGAGCAGGTCTCGCTGTCCGCCGTGCTGCCGGTGCTCACCCGGCTCGGCGTCGAGGTGGTGGACGAGCGCCCGTACGAGCTGCGCCGCGCCGACCGCAGCCACGCCTGGATCTACGACTTCGGGCTGCGGATGCCCGAGCGGGTCGAGGGCGACGACTCCCGTGAGCGTTTCCAGGAGGCCTTCTCCGCGGTCTGGACCGGTCAGGCGGAGAGCGACGGCTTCAACGCGCTGGTGCTGGGCGCCGGGCTCAACTGGCGGCAGGCGATGGTGCTGCGCGCCTACGCGAAGTATCTGCGGCAGGCCGGGGCGACGTTCAGCCAGACGTACATGGAGGACACCCTCCGAACCAATGTGCACACCACCCGGCTGCTGGTGAACCTCTTCGAGGCCCGGATGTCCCCGGGGCACCGGAAGGCCGGCACCGAGCTGACCGACGGGCTGCTGGAGGAGCTGGACGGCGCCCTCGACCAGGTCGCGAGCCTGGACGAGGACCGCATCCTGCGGTCCTTCCTCACCGTCATCAAGGCGACCCTGCGGACCAACCACTACCAGCGCGGCGACAAGTCGGGCCGGCCGCACAGCTACCTCTCGCTCAAGCTGGACCCGCAGGCCATCCCGGAACTGCCCGCGCCCCGCCCGGCCTACGAGATCTGGGTCTACTCGCCCCGCGTCGAGGGCGTGCACCTGCGCTTCGGCAAGGTCGCGCGCGGCGGTCTGCGCTGGTCGGACCGGCGGGAGGACTTCCGCACCGAGATCCTCGGCCTGGTCAAGGCGCAGATGGTGAAGAACACCGTGATCGTGCCGGTCGGCGCGAAGGGCGGCTTCGTCGGCAAGCGGCTGCCCGACCCGGCGCTCGACCGGGACGCGTGGCTGGCCGAGGGCATCGCCTGCTACAAGACCTTCATCTCAGGGCTGCTCGACATCACCGACAACCTGGTCGCCGGCGAGCTGGTGCACCCGCAGGACGTGGTGCGCCACGACGAGGACGACACCTACCTCGTCGTCGCCGCAGACAAGGGCACCGCGACCTTCTCCGACATCGCCAACGAGGTCGCGGTCAGCTACGGCTACTGGCTCGGCGACGCCTTCGCCTCCGGCGGCTCGGCCGGCTACGACCACAAGGGCATGGGCATCACTGCCCGCGGCGCCTGGGAGTCCGTCAAGCGGCACTTCCGCGAGCTGGGGCACGACTGCCAGACCGAGGACTTCACCACGGTCGGCGTCGGCGACATGTCCGGCGACGTGTTCGGCAACGGCATGCTGCTCAGCGAGCACACCCGGGTCGTCGCGGCCTTCGACCACCGGCACATCTTCATCGACCCGAAGCCGGACGCGGCCGCCTCGTACGCCGAGCGCCGCCGGATCTTCGAGCTGCCCCGCTCCTCGTGGGCCGACTACAACAAGGACCTGCTCTCGCCGGGCGGCGGCATCCACCCGCGCTCGGCCAAGTCCATCACGGTCAACGCGCAGGTCCGGGCGGCGCTGGGGATCAAGAGCGGCGTAGCCAAGCTGACCCCCGCCGAGCTGATGAAGGCGATCCTGCAGGCCCCGGTGGACCTGCTGTGGAACGGCGGCATCGGCACCTACGTCAAGGCGTCCACCGAGACGCACGCGGACGTCGGCGACAAGGCCAATGACGCGATCCGGGTGGACGGCGCCGACCTGCGGGTCAAGATCGTCGGCGAGGGCGGCAACCTGGGCCTGACCCAGCTCGGCCGCGTCGAGTTCTCGCTCAGCGGCGGTCCGGACAACGCGGGCGGCCGGATCAACAACGACGCGATCGACAACAGCGCGGGCGTGGACACCTCCGACCACGAGGTGAACATCAAGATCCTGCTCAACGCGGTCGTCTCGGACGGCGACATGACCGTCAAGCAGCGCGACAAGCTGCTCGCCGCGATGACCGACGAGGTCGGCGCGCTGGTGCTGCGCAACAACTACGCGCAGAACACCGCCCTGTCGAACGCCGTCGCCCAGGCCCCCAGCCTGCTGCACGCCCACTCGCGCTACATCCGCCGGATGGTCCGCGACGGTCGCCTCGACCGGCAGATCGAGTACCTGCCCACCGACCGGCAGGTCCGCGAGCGGCTCTCCACCGGCCGCGGCCTGGTCCAGCCCGAGCTGGCCGTGCTGCTCGCCTATACGAAGATCACGGTCGCCGACGAGCTGATCGCCACCGACCTGCCCGACGACCCGTACCTCCAGCGGCTGCTGCACGCCTACTTCCCCAAGCCGCTGCGCGAGCGCTTCGCCGAGCAGATCGACGCGCACGCGCTGCGCCGCGAGATCGTCACGACGGTGCTGGTCAACGACACCGTCAACACGGCCGGCACCACCTTCCTGCACCGGATGCGCGAAGAGACCGGGGCCTCGATCGAGGAGGTCGTACGGGCGCAGACCGCGGCCCGTGAGATCTTCGGGCTCAGCACCGTCTGGGACGAGGTCGAGGCGCTGGACAACGTGGTCGCGGCCGACGCCCAGACCCGGGTCAGGCTGCACTCGCGGCGGCTGGTCGAGCGGGGTACCCGCTGGCTGCTGAACAACCGGCCGCAGCCGCTGCAACTGGCCGAGACCATCGAGTTCTTCCGGGACCGGGTCCGTTCGGTGTGGTCCGAGATGCCCAAGCTGCTCAGGGGATCGGACCTGGAGTGGTACCAGGGAATCCACGAGGAGCTGACCGGCGTCGGGGTGCCGAGCGAGCTGGCGCTGCGCGTCGCGGGCTTCTCCTCGGCCTTCCCCGCGCTCGACATCGTGGCCATCGCGGACCGGACCGGCAAGGAGCCGCTGGCCGTCGCCGAGATCTACTACGACCTCGCCGACCGGCTGCGGATCAGCCAGCTGATGGACCGCATCATCGAACTGCCGCGCGCCGACCGGTGGCAGTCGATGGCCCGCGCCTCGATCCGCGAGGACCTCTTCGCGGCGCACGCGGCGCTGACCTCCGACATCCTGACGGCGGGCAACGGCGAGTCGACGCCCGAGCAGCGGTTCAAGGGGTGGGAGCAGAAGAACGCGGCGATCCTGAGCCGGGCGCGCTCGACGCTGGAGGAGATCCAGAGTTCGGACTCGTTCGACTTGGCGAACCTGTCGGTCGCCATGCGGACGATGCGGACGCTGTTGCGTACGCACCAGTAGGCGCGGCGCGCCTACGGCGGCGCTGTCCTCAAGCGCCTGGGGGCACCTCCCGGCCGAAGGCTGGGGGAGGCTGAATTCAGTCGGTCCGGCGCTTGAGTTGCTCAGTGCGCCCGAAGGCGGCGCAGCAGTGGCCGGGCCAGCGGGCCGAGCAGCGGCCGGAGGCGGGCGCGCAGCGGGCTGTCTGTCGGAGTGGACGCCCAGCGGCGCAGCCTGGAGTGGGCTCGGAGCCGGCGCGTGTAGTCCGGGCGGTCCGGCCGGTACCAGCGGGCGTCCGGGTGCCGTTCGGGCGGCGGTACGGGGACGCTGTGCCGCAGCCCGTCGCCGAGTCCGTCCAGGACCAGGCTCAGCCGCCACCGCCGCTTCGGCAGCCGGTGCAGCGCGAGCAGCGCGGTGAACTCGCTGGAGAGCGCGTCGGGCTCGTAGCGCACCGGCAGGTCGTGGGCCGTGCCCGAGCGGTCCTCGGCGCGCAGCAGCAGCGCCCCGGCGGGCAGCGACGCGGCGTGCAGACGCCCGGTGACGGTCAGCGTGCCCCGCTCGGCCGGGTGCCAGTCGGTGCGGGTGATCCGGCAGGGGGCGTCGAGGCGGTGGTAGACCTCCCCGACGTCGAGGCTGAAGTCGCCTTCCGGGCGGGTGAAGTACGGGGTGACGACGGTGCCGCGCTCGGGGCCCGTCCGTACGATCCGGCGCGGCTTGCTGGTGTCGACGCCGTCGGCCCGGCGCCGGCCGAACCGGACGGTGCGGCTGACGCCCTGGGCGCGTACGTCGAGCGAGAGGTCCCAGATGCCGCGCTCCAGCGGGCCGCCGTCCGCCGCGGTGGCGAGGTCGAGGTCGACCGTGAAGCCGTGCTCGGCCAGGGCGGTGACCGGGACCCGGATCTTGGTGCCCTCGCCGCGTCTGTGCAGGATCACCGCGGTGCGGGCTTCGGGAGCGGCGGGAGCGGCCGGGGTGTCGGGGGCCGCCGGGTCTTCAGCGGTGTCGACGTGCTCGATGTACGCGTGCCCGGCGAGCCGCAGCACGCTGCCCGACCAGGCGGCCTCGTCGAGGTGGTGGTGGACCGGCAGCCGGTCGGTGACGTCGAAGCACACGTCGGGGACGGCGACCTCGGGGCTGCGGAAGTACGGGTGGAGCCAGTAGACGCGGCCTCCCTCGACCCGGTGGCCGCGCTTGGCGTCCGCCTTGGCCTCGCGTACGACGGTCAGCAGCTCGTCGAAGCGGTCGGTGCGCAGCAGGTGGATCATCAGGCGCTCGGGCGCGTTGAGGAGGGTGAACAGCTCGTCGCCGCAGTGCGCGTCGGCCCACTCCTTGAACGCGGGGAAGAAGCGCTCGCGGGCGTCCGTCTCGTCCTCGCGGACCAGCGCGCGCAGGGCCCCGCACAGCTCCCACTGGATGTGCCGCCGCATCAGCTTGTCGCGCCGGGGGCCGGGTTCGACGTACCGGGCGACGGTTTCGAACATCAGCCGCATGGACTCCATCCGGTCGACGAGGCCGGCGCCGGTGAGGGTCAGATTGCTCCGGTCGTCGCGGTAGCAGATGTGGTAGCAGTCGTAGTCGGCGACGACGGAGATGCCGTCGGCGTTGATGTACGCGGCGGCGGTGAACGGCTTGTCCTCGCCGTTGCGGCAGGGCGGGAAGCGCAGGTTCAGCCGCTCGATCAGGGAGCGCCGGAAGAGCTTCCACGGCCCCAGCGTCGAGTAGGCGTGTGAGCTGAAGACGTCGGTGCGGGGCTGGTTGGCCTGGAAGACGGCGCGCGGGACGCCGCGCTTGTCGGGCGAGGCCAGCTTGCCGAGGACCACATCGGTGTGGTTCTCGTCGGCCATCGCGACCATCCGGCGCAGCGCGTCGGGGCCGAGGTAGTCGTCGGCGTCGAGAAAGAAGACGTAGTCGCCGCGGGCGACGTCCAGGCCCGTGTTGCGCGGGCCGCCCGCGCCGCCGCTGTTCTCCTGACGGATCACGCGCAGCGCGCGGCAGCCGGCCGCGAGGCGGTCGAGTTCGGCGGCGGTGCCGTCCGTCGAACCGTCGTCCACGGCGATGATCTCCAGCTTGGCGAGGCCGAGGGTCTGTTCCATCGCGGAGGTGACGGAGCGGGTCAGCTCCGGCATGGCGTTGTAAGCGGCGATGATCACGCTGACGCGGGGGCAGGACATGGCGGGCTCCGGATGCCGTGTGGATACGTGTACAGGGCTTGTTCTCCCCGGCTCGGTGCCGGGGAGCTGCGAGGAGGCGGGCGCTCGGGGGAGCGGTGAACGGTGGGCCGGGGCGATGGCCGGCCGGACCGCGGCCGGACGGCGGGCCGCGCGATACGCTCCCGCCGGCGCCGGGCGGTGGCCGTACCGCCCGGCGCCGGGTCGCACCCAGTGCGGGATCAGGGCCCGGCGCCGGGGCAGGCTCCAGCGCCGGGTCAGGCCCCAGTGCCGGATCAGGCCGCATCGTGGACCGCCATCCGCTCCATCGCCGCCGCAGAGAAGTCCCGCTCGTTGGTCGGGTCCTGCCGGCGTACGTCGATGACGTGCCCGGTGAGCGAGGACAGCAGGACGTCGATCGAGCAGCGCGCGACGGACTCCGAGGTGAGCAGCGTGTCGGCCGGCTCCTCGCCGAAGGCCCGGCTGCGCATCGGCGTGCCGGTGCGCTCCGGGTTGACGCAGTTGACGCGTACCTCGTCCTCGGCCCACTCGTCGGCCAGCGCCTGGGTGAGGTTGACGGTCGCGGCCTTGGCGGAGGAGTAGAGGCTGTACTGCGCCCGGCCCCGGGTGTAGCTGCTGGAGGTGTAGAGCAGCAGCTGGCCCCTGGTCTCGGCGAGGTAGCGGTACGAGGAGCGGGCGATCTGCACCGGGGCCAGGTAGTTGACGAGGGTCGCCTGCTGGATGGTCTCCGGGTCGGTCTCGGCCAGCTTGCCGATGCGCAGCACACCCGCGGTGTTGACGACGTAGTCGATGCGCCCGGCGCTCGCGTGGGCGCTGGCGAGGGCCTGTTCGACGTGCTCGGGGATCTCGACGTGGGTGCCGGTGCCGGAGCGGCTGTAGGAGAAGACTCTCGCGCCGTAGTCCTGGGCGACGGAGGCGATGTCGGCGCCGATGCCGTAGCTGGCGCCGAAGATGACCAGCACCTTGCCGGTCAGCAGCCGCCGGTAGGCCGCCTCGTCGGGATGCGAGGGGGCGGTCTGCGAGGCGAGCTGGAAGAGCTTGTCGGCGAGGAAGATGTCGACCGGCTGGGTCACCTTCATGTTGTGCTCGTCGCCGGCCACGACGTGGATCGGCACGTCCGGCAGGTAGCGCAGCACGACCGTGCAGTCGTCGGTGGCCTGGAAGAACGGGTCCTCGGCGGCGATCTCGTAGGCCCGGCGGATCACGGACAGCCTGAAGCCCTGCGGGGTCTGGCCGCGGCGCAGCCGGGAGCGGTCCGGGATGTCGGTGATGAACTCGCCGTCGTCGCCGTGCGTGCGGGTCACCACGATGGTGTCGGCGGACGGGATGGCCACGTCCACGGCGTCGTAGTTCTCCAGCGCCCGCACACAGTCGGCGACGATCCGCTGCGAGAGCAGCGGGCGCACCGCGTCGTGGAAGAGCACCTTGGGGTCCTCGCCCTCGGCCAGGTCCGCGCCGATGGTGGCGATGGCTATCTCGGTGGTCTCGTTGCGGGTGTGGCCGCCGGGCAGCACCTTGCGGACCTTGGACAGGCCGGAGGCGGCCACGATCTTCTCCACGTCGGGCACGAAGTCGGCGGTCATCAGCACCAGCACGTCGTCGACGTCCTCGGCGTCCTCGAAGATCCGCAGGGTGTGCTCGATGATCGTCTTTCCGGCGATCTTCAGGAGCTGCTTGGGCAGCGCGAGTCCGACTCGCTGCCCGGTCCCGCCGGCGAGGACGACGGCGGTGGTGCGCTGCGTGCTCATGGGTGCTCCTAGCGGTAGACGGACCACTGTCCGGTGGCGGGGTGCTGGTGCAGCAGGAGGCCGAGCGCGCCGGACCGGTCGCCGCGCTCGATGTGCAGCGCGGCGGGCTCGGCGCCGCAGGCCGCGGCGAGCGGACCGCGGGCGGTACGGAAGGTCAGCGCCGGGATGCCGGAGTCGGCCGGGGGCGCGATGGCCGCGTCGATCCGCAGCAGGACGGCTCCCGCCCGCTCCAGCCGTACGGTGACGGGCACCGGGCCGCTCAGCGGGGCGATGGTCAGCGGGATCTCGACGCTGAGGTCCCCGTCCGCCGCCGCCTTCCCGTCCCCTCCGGTCAGCACGATCCGCGAGACGTCGCGCACCGCCCGGTTCAGCGGGTCGAAGGACCCGTCGACGGACAGGCTCAGATTCGCGTGCGGCTTGGTCCAGTAGGGGTTGATGAACGACGGGTCGCCGGGACCTCCTCCTTCAGCGGCATCCCTTCGTTCAGCGGCACCCCCTCCTTCAGCGGCACCGGCTCCCGCACCGGCTTGTTCACCAGTTCCCCGGCCCGCGAAGAACGCGGGCATCCGCTGCCGGTCCACGCCGCTGCCGCGCAGCGCGCCGAGCCTGCGCCCGCTCGTCCAGCCGCAGCAGTCCAGCCGGACGAACGCGTCCCAGACGCCGTGCAGCGCCCGGCCCTGGTCGGCGGAACCGGGGGCGACGGTGAACTCGCTCTCGAAGCGCACGCCGTACAGCTGCGCGCCCCCGGCCGCGCCGGGCTCGTCCTCGACCTCGTCCGCGAGCGCGACCGAGGCGCGCAGGCCCCGCCCCTGAAGCCGTCCCGACAGCCGCCCCAGCAGCGAGGAACGGCGGTCGGCCCCCGCTCCGTTCGAGCCTCCGGCCGACGTGTCGGCGGCCGGGAAGTCCACGACGCGCTGGGTGGTCGGCACGAAGATCTCGGTGGCCTCCTCGCGGTGCCGCAGCAGCCCGGTGACCTTGCCGCGCGGCACCTCGTCGGTGAAGTCGGCGGCCTCGGCGACGCCGGGGGCGGCGGCCACCGCGGGCGGCAGCTGCCAGCGGTAGCGGCCGTCGGCGCGGGAGAAGAGGACGGGGGCGCCGGGCCCGTGCGGGGAGGGGCGTACGAGCTGGGTGCTGATCCGTACGGCCAGTTCGCCGCCGCGCCATTCGAGTCCGTCGAGCCGCGGCTCGTGGGTGGTGCCGGACTCGAAGGCCGCGTACTCCTCCAGCAGCGCCCGGTCGCCGTGCCGGACCAGCGCGGAGGCGACCCGCTGCCTGGCGGGGAGCTTGGCGTCCACGCCGGGCGGCACCAGGTCGGCGACGAGCGAGCGGACGGCCTCGAAGAGCTCTGTTCGGTAGCCGGCGGGCCGGGCGAGGTATTTCTCGCCCTGGAGCCGTTCCAGGGCTTTGCTCGCGTACCAGTGCGAGATGAACTTGTCCCGCAGCGGGCCGGGTTCGAGGTGCTCGTCGATGATCCCGATGAGCTTCCGGACGCTGCTGATGTACGCGGCGGGGTCGATGCGCTGGAAGGAGATGTTGTGCTTGCCGTCGTCGTGCCGCACCCAGTGGTAGCAGGTGTAGTCGTGGACGGTGGCGACCTTCTCGGCGAGGAGGTAGGCGCGCAGCATGAACAGGTGGTCCTCCAGCCGCACCTTCCCCTCGGGGAAGCGCAGGTCGTGCGCCAGGAGGAAGTCCCGCCGGAACAGCTTGTGCACGGTCATCGTGGACAGCAGGACGGTGTTCCTGCGGACGTTGCCCGCCGCCATCGGGGTGTTGTAGAGCACCCGGGCCACCGCGCGGCCGTGCCCGGCCATCCGGCCGCAGACGATCTCGGCGCCGGTCCCGACCGCTCGCTCGTACAGCCGCTCCAGGGCCTCGGGCGCGAGCCAGTCGTCGTCGTCCACGAACTGGATGTACGCGCCGCGGGCCGCGTCGATGCCGACGTTGCGCGGCTTGCCGGGCCAGCCGGAGTTCTCGATCCGGATCACCCGGACGTTCTCGTCGGCGGCGGTCTCGGACGCGAGGAGGGAGGGGGTGTCGTCGGTCGAGCCGTCGTCGACGTAGATGACCTCGAACTCCTGCCGGGGGAGGGACTGGGCGCGGAAGGAGGCCAGCCCGTCCAGCACGGTCTTGCCCGTGTTGTGGATCGGGACGACGACGCTGACCTTGATGCTCATCCGGTTCTCCCTGGCGGTGGTGTTCGGGGCGGCGGGACCTGCGCGGTCAGGGCAGCGCCGCGGGGGCGCCGGTTCCGGGCCCGGTCGGTTCGGTGGGGGCGGCGGGGGCAGCGGGGGTG
>NZ_JAYMZR010000081.1:0-32716 GCF_035828615.1 Streptomyces sp. H27-D2
CGCTGCCCGGCCACGGCGGCGCGGAGCCGCTGCCCGCCCACCAGTTGCTGGGCCTCGCCAGGAAGCTGCGGCGGCAGGTCCTGTGGCGCGACCCGGCGGCGGGCTCGGCGCCGCGGACGAGTCTGGTCGCCGGTGTCCGGGTCAGTCCGCCGGGCCGGCACGCGTGGGCCGGGCGCGGGCAAGGATGCGGGGATCTGCTCCTGCTGGGGGTGGGCGCCGATGCCCGGCGCTGGCCCTCCGAGGTGTGGCTCACCGATATGACCGACGCCGACCCGGCCGCGCTGCTGCGGCTGACGGCGCTGCTGAACCGCGTCGACCGGGACTCCGAGCGGATCGCCGACCGGGTGGGCATCCGGGACTTCGCGGGCCGGTCCTTCAACGGCTGGCACCGCCATATGACGCTCGCCTCAGCGGCCCACGCGGTCGCGGCCCTCTCCGGCCCGGCGGGAGCGCAGCCGGCGGCCCGGCAGCAGTGGACCGGGCAGCGGCCGGTGCGTCATTCGGCCTGATCACCGGCCGGTTCCTCGCCCTCCGGCGCCGCCTGACGGCCCCGGAGCCCGTCGAGAATCCGGGACAGCCGCAGCGCGAGCTGGATTTCGAGCGACCGCTCGGGGTTGTGCCAGCCGGTGCCGAGCAGCTCGCCGATCCGCTCCAGGCGCCGGGCGACGGTGTTGGGGTGCACATGCAGCCGCTTGGCCGCGTGCGTGGGACTGCCGCCGGCCTCGAAGTACGTTTCGAGGGTGCGGGTCAGTTCGGTGCAGCGCTGCCGGTCGTAGTCGACGACGGGGCCGATCGCGCCGGCGATGAACCCTTCGACGTCGTGGTTGTCGGAGAGCAGCACGCCGAGGAAGCCCAGCTCACGGGCGGAGGCGGAACGGCCGGTCGCACCCAGCGCCGTCATGGCGTCGAGGCAGCGCTGCGCCTCCTGGTAGCCGTCGTACACCGAGCCGGGGTCGTTCACCGGGCCGGCCGCGCTCACCGTGACCGGGCAGCCGAGCAGCGGCGAGAGTTCGGCCGACACCGCGCGGGCGGCGGCGCCCGCGTCCGTGCCCGGCAGCAGCAGGACGACGCAGCCGTCGTGTCTGCTCTTGAGCCCGCCCATCCGGTTCGTGTACGAGGCGGCCCACAGGCCCGGTTTGCCCTGTACGGCGCCTTCGGGCCGGGCGATGACGACGAGGTGCGGTTTGTACAGTTCGAGGCCGAGCCGGCGGGCCCGCTTCTCCAGTTGCTGGAGCGGGCGTTGCGGCCGGAACAGCAGGTCGTCGAGGAGTTCGTCGCGTACTTGGCCCTCGGTGATCGCCGTCCTGTTGTTCTCCAGCAGCAGGAGGATCGCCATGGCCTGGGCGGCCAGTCGGAGTAACTGCTCGTCGCGGTCGCCGAAGGCGCGGCCGGCGTGCAGGAAGAGGGTGCCCAGTCCCTCGGTGCCCGCCGAGATCGGCGCGGCCCACAGGCCGCCGCCCAGCGGTACGGGGCCGCGGGCGGCGTGCGCGTCCCGCCGCCCCTTGGCCAGTGCCTCGGGCTCTACCGGGATGCCGCCGGCCGTCGCCAGGGTGCTGCCGTTGGGGGCGTCCACCCGCAGCGGGCCGCCCAGGTGAGCGCTCGCCTCTTCGGCCAGGGCCTGCAGGCCGCTGCCGTCGAGGGCCATGCCGACCAGGCGGGTGTGTATCCCGCGCAGTTCGAGGACGTCCCGCAGGTCGTCCTCGGTCCTGGCGGCGTGCTGTTCGATCGCGGTCACCTGGGAGGTGACGTCGTCGAGGAGCTGCACCTTCTCGATGGCCACGCCGGCCAGATCGCCGAGGGAGCTCATCAGCGCTATCTCGTCGGCCGTGAAGTGCCGGACGTTGCGGTCCGCGACGTAGAGGGTGCCGAACGGCCGGGTGCCGCGGCTCAGCGGCACCACCATGATGGTGCGCAGCCCTTCGGCGCGCACCACGTCGTCGATCAGCGGGCTGTGCCGGAAGCGCTCGTCGGCGAGGTAGTCGGAGGTCCAGAACGGCGCGGGGCTGTCCAGCACGTCGCCGCCCATGCCCGTGTCGCTGGGGTGCCGCAGGCCGATGTTGAGGGTGGAGGTGTGGCCGTCGGAGGCGCGGACGTGGACGTATCCGGGCTCCTCGTCGGGGAAGCCGATATACGACATGTCGAGCCCGAGCAGCAGCCTGGCCCGCCGGGTGATGATCCGCAGCAGGGCGTCGAGGTCGTGCGGTCCTGAGAGGTCGCGGGCGGTGTCGACGAGAGCCGCGAGACCGGCCTCGCGCTGGTGCCGCCGCATGGACTGGGAGTGGATGCTCAGCCCCAGCTGTTTGGCCCGCTCCAGGCGGTCCAGTTCGGGACCTGTGGCGCCGTCCCGCCGTGCTCGCTCCACCAGTTCCTCGAACTGGCCGGGCGGAGCTTCCCCCGCCAGCAGTTCGAGGACGGCCAGAGCTTCGGACTCGCCACCTCCGCGCGGCACGATCCCTTCCTCTCCCCGTTTCACAGCCACCCGAAATGAGGGACCGCGTACGCCTGGAAGCTATAGATCACGGGTGTCCGGCGTCAACCAAGATCAGTGGAGGTGTGCCGGGACCCCGCCGACGCCAATGGTGGCCGGACCACTGCACCGGGCGGCCCGATGTGTCACTAGATCACCTTCCGGCATTCCGCTCCCGTACCCGAGTGTTGATGCGGGCCCAGCGTGAGCTGTGGCCCGGTATCGCAGCTTATGGGGGAATGCAGGTGTCGGAGGTCGGGGATTACCAAAGTTCACTGGAGCGCAGCCGGGAGGCGTCGCTGAGCCGGAATCGACCGAAAGCGTTCACACTCGACGGCCGGGAATGGGATCTGTTTCCAGAAGTTTTCGCTCCGGTGAGCTCCCCGTCAACCGCGGTTTCGCTGAATCTCCTCGACCTCTCCGGGCCCGACGCCCCGTCGCGCACCGGCTCGCTGCTGGAGATCGGCTGCGGCACCGGGGTGATCGCGGTGTCCGCCGCGCTGGCCGGCTGCGAACGGGTCGTCGCCACCGACATCAACCCCTCGGCCGTCCGCAACGCCGCCGCCAACGCCGCCCGGCACGGCGTCGCCGGGCAGGTCCGCACCGTGCTCAGTGACCTGTTCGCGGGGCTGGACGCACAGGACCGGTTCGACACCGTCTTCTGGCACTCCAACTACGTCCTGGCGCCCGAGCGGTACGAATACCGCGACATGCACGAGCGCGGGTACGTCGATCCGGGCTACGCGGCGCACCGCCGCTTCCTGGCCGAGGCGCCGGACCGGCTGACCCCGAACGGCTCCGCGCTGCTGCATTTCAGCAGCCGGGGCGACCAGGCCCGGCTGCGGCGGGAGGCGGCGGCCTGCGGGCGCGGACTGCGGCTGCTGCGCAGCGTCATGGACCGGGAGGGCGAGCATGAGATCGAGCACATGCTGCTGAACGTCACGACCACCCCCACCCGGTGATCCGGAACCGGTACGGCCCGGACATCGGCGGAAGGGATCAACAGTGGAGAATGCCGTGCGCACGCTACTGATAGACAATCACGACTCATTCACTTATAACCTGTTCCATTATCTGGCCGAGGTGAACGGCCGGGAACCGGAAGTCGTGGTGAACGACGACCCCACCTGGCGGATCGGCCACCTGGCCGCCTTCGACAATGTGGTCCTTTCCCCCGGTCCGGGAACTCCGGGCCGCGCGGCCGATTTCGGAATCTGCCGCGAAGTGGTGGAGTGCGGCGGACTGCCGACGCTCGGCGTGTGCCTGGGCCATCAGGGCCTGGCATTGTTGAATGGCGGACGAGTGGCGCGGGCCCCCGAGCCGTACCACGGGCGCACCTCCCAAGTGCTGCATACACGGACCGGATTGTTCGCGGGAATTCCCTCGCCCTTCGACGTCGTGCGCTATCACTCGCTGGCCGTCGACCGGCTGCCGCCGGCCCTGGAGCCGACCGCCTGGACGCGGGACGGAATCCTCATGGCGCTCCGGCACCGCGAACGGCCGCTGTGGGGCGTGCAGTTCCACCCCGAGTCCATCGGCAGCAGCTACGGCAGGGAACTGCTGGCCAACTTCCGCGACCTGAGCCGGCTGAGCGACTCGGCCGGGCGGCGCGGGACAGGGCGGGGCGACAGCGGGCGGCGCGGGAGCGCTCAGCGCGGCAGCAGTCAGCGCGGGAGCCGAGCACGCCGGGTGGCCGCGGCCCCCGCCGCGCCCGTACAGCGCGCTCAGCAGCCGCCCGCACGGCGACTGCGCGTGCTGGCCAGGTCCCTGCCCACCCGCTGGACCGACGAGGCGGCCTTCGACGGACTGTTCCGCGGCGGCGAGCACGCCTACTGGCTGGACAGCAGCCGGCCGGACGATCGGGCGGGGCGCTTCTCCATCATGGGGAACGCGTCCGGCCCACTGTCCAGGGTGGCCACCGCGGACGTGTGGAGCAGCACGGTGACGGTACGGTCCGCGGCGGCCACCGAAGTCGTCACGGGCGAGTTCCTGACCTGGCTCGACCGGGACCTGCGCGCGATCGAGACCGAAGTCCCCGAGCTGCCTTTCGACTTCGCGCTGGGCTGGGTCGGCTATCTGGGCTACGAGCTGAAGGCCCAGAGCGGCGGCGACCCGGCCCACCGCTCCCGGGAGCCGGACGCCGTCATGGTCTTCGGCGACCGGGCCCTGGTGCTGGACCATCTGACCGGCGTCAGCTACCTCCTCACGCTGACCGAGGACACCCCCGAGACGCCCCGGTGGGCAGCCGGGCGCCAGCCGCGGGCAGCCGAGCCCTCGCAGGAGGCCGCCCGCGGCTGGCTCGACGACGCCGCCCAGCGGCTCGCCGCGGCCGGCTACGCACCGGACGCCGTCCCGCCGCGGCGGCCGGAGCCGGCCGGTGAGCCGAGCCTGCGGCACACACCGGAGCGCTACCTCAAGCTCATCGCGCAGTGCCAGGAGGAGATAGCCGCCGGTGAGACCTACGAGGTCTGCCTCACCAACATGATCGAAGCCCCGGGCGGCCTCGACCCGTGGGACGCCTACCGGGTGCTGCGCCGCGCGAACCCCGCCCCGTACGGCGTGCTGCTCGGCTTCGGGCCGGTGTCCGTGCTGGGCACCTCCCCCGAACGGTTCCTCAAGGTCGGCCGGGACGGCTGGGTGTCGTCCGAGCCGATCAAGGGGACGCGCTCGCGGGGCGCCACCCCGCTGGAGGACCGGGAGTTGGCGGCCGAGCTGAAGACCAGCGAGAAGGACCGCGCCGAGAACCTGATGATCGTGGACCTGGTCCGGCACGACCTCGGCCGGTGCGCGGAGGTCGGCTCCGTCGAGGCGGACGACATCCTCCGGGTCGAGACGTACGCGAAAGCGCATCAACTCGTCAGCACGGTCCGCGCGAAGCTGCGCCGGGACAGTTCCGCGGTGGACTGCGTACGGGCCGCGTTCCCGCCCGGCTCGATGACCGGGGCCCCGAAGATCCGCACGATGCGGATCATCGACCGGCTGGAGGAGGGGCCGCGCGGGATCTACTCCGGGGCCGTCGGCTACTTCTCGCTGACGGGCGCGGCCGACCTGAGCGTGGTGATCCGCACCGCCGTGCTGACGCGTGGGCTGGTGCGCTACGGAGTCGGCGGGGCGATCATCGCGCTGTCCGACCCGGACGACGAGTACGCGGAGACGGTCGTCAAATCGGCCCCCTTCACGGCCCTCACCGGCGCGCGGCTGCCGCACGGGTGCCCGGACGCCTTGGCGCGGTGAGGACGGACGGGGCAGACGGGGGTGGGCGAGGCGGGAGGAGCGGCGGGAGACCGGAGCTGGGGCGCCGGGGCCGGGGCCGGGGCCGGGGCCGGGGCCGGGGCCGAGCGTCACATCGGGTCCCCAGCCCGTTCGACCGACTCCGCCGCCACCGCAGCCGGCTCCCCCGCCCTCTCGACCGACTCCGCCACCGCGGCCCGCAGCCCGCGCCAGGCGGCGCTCAGCCGGTCGAGGCACTCGGCGGCGAGTCTGCGGGCGACCGTGTCGTACGGGATGCCGAGCAGATCGAGGCCGTCCAGCACGGACTGGGCGCCGCGGTGCGTGCCCAGCAGGGTGTCCCCGCGCGGTTCGCAGCGGTGCACGGCGGCGAGCGCGGCGGGCGTCAGGGCGATGACGGTGTTCCAGCCGACGAGCCGCTCCAGGTACCGGACCGCCGAGAGCCCGAGGGCCTCCGACGCATCCGAGGAGGCCGAAGGCACCGGCGCGGTGGTCCACATCAGCCGCTGCGGCCGACCGCCGGCCCGGGACAGCGCCCGCCAGCGGCTGCTGCCGAGCCGCTCGTCCAGCAGCCGGTACACCAGGCGAGCGCTGGCGCGGGCCGCCTCGCCGAGCAGCGGCCGGGCCGCCGCGGTTCCCGACTCGACCAGTAACCGGTCGACTTCGGCGTCGATGGGCTGCACGGCCATCGAGGCGACGCAGGCGATCGAGGACAGCCGCAGGCCGGCTTTCCCTGCCAGCTCCAGGCCGTCCATATGGGCCCGCAGCACCGCGTCGTACTGCTGGGCGGAGCAGATCCCGCAGGCGTGCACGCCGATGCCCTGCGCGAGGCAGTCCCGGATCGCCGCGAGTCCCTGGCCGACGGCCGGAATCCGGACGAGCACATTGGGCCGGTCCACGGCCCGGACGAGTTCGCGCGCATAGCCGGCGGCCGACGGGGCGTCGTGCAGCAGGCCGGGGTCCAGGGCCATCGAGACGTGCCCGTCGTGTCCGCGGGTGGCCTCGTGCACCCCGCGCAGCGCGTCGCACGCCAGCCGGACGTCGTCGACGACGAGCTCCCGTACGGCCCGCTCCAGCGGGACTCCGCGCCCCGCGAGCCGGCCCGACCGCCCCCGGCGGGCGTCGCCTTCGGCGATAGCGATGGCGGCGGCCGGGCCCGGCTCGCAGACGACTCCCCTGATGCCCGCGTACCGCACCAGCCAGGCCAGCCGGCCGGAGACCAGGACGCTCCGGTCGACTCCCTCCAGCCAGGGCGAGACCCCTTCGTTGATGAGCTGCCGCAGCGGGTCCGGCGCCGGTGTCATGCCCCGTTCCGCCATCGTGGGAAGCACCTCTTCTCCGGGTCTTCGCAGGACCGTGCACGGTCCTGCGAAGAGCACGTGAAGTGAAACTACAGTGCAGTTCACGGAGGTGGGCCCCACCGTTTGCGCGTATGTCAACTCCATATTCGCGGGAAAACCCCCCGACTTGATGGATCGTCACGCCACTTGACGGAGTAACGCGAAGGGCATTGGCGGGCGCGGTAGCCGTGGGTCAGGATCTGCCCAGAGCCGGGGCGCAGCTCGCCGCCCCCCTTCCAACCGGCCACCCCCGCCGACCGGCATGCCATCCGCAGCCGCAGAGACGTTCACCCCCATCACCTCTGGAGGAACAGCCATGCCTGAATCCACTGACGGCCCGGGGTTCGACGGCGACGCCGGACTCCGCCGGCTCAACCGGGCCACGGTCGAGACGTACATGAACACCAAGGGCCAGGACCGCCTGCGACGGCACACCCTGTTCACCGAGGACGGCAGCGGCGGCCTGTGGACCACCGACACCGGCGCCCCCATCGTCATCAACGGCCGGGACCGGCTCGCGGAGCACGCGGTGTGGTCACTGAAGTGCTTCCCGGACTGGGAATGGATCAATATCCAGGTGTTCGAGACGCAGAACCCGAACCAGTTCTGGGTCGAATGCGACGGCGAAGGAAAGATCTTCTTCCCCGGATACCCCGAGGGCTATTACCGCAATCACTTTCTCCACTCGTTCCTGCTGGAGAACGGCAAGATCAGGCAGAACCGCGAATTCATGAACCCCTTCGAGCAACTGCGCGCACTGGGCATCCCGGTGCCGGAGATCAAGCGAGAAGGAATACCCACCTAGGCGGGATTCTCCGGACGGGAGAGAGCAGTGGACAACGTATTGCCCGATTTTCGGCTCCGTGAGGCTCTGCAACAGCCCGAATGGAGCGACGCAGCACAGGTTCAGCGCGTACGGGAAGCCCTGGCGTCCCGCCCCCCACTCGTCAGGGCCGATGATGTCCGCGCCCTGCGCTCCCTCCTCGCCCGGGTCGCCGCTGGAGAGGCCCACGTCGTGCAGTCCGGCGACTGCGCCGAGGACCCTGACGAGTGCACCAGCGGGCATGTCGGGCGCAAGACCGCCGTGCTCGACCTGCTGGCCGGCTCGCTCAAGATGGTCACCCACAAACCGGTGGTGCGCGTCGGCCGCGTCGCCGGCCAGTTCGCCAAGCCCCGGTCCAAGCCCACCGAGCAGATCGACGGCGTCGAACTCCCGGTGTTCCGGGGCCATATGGTCAACTCCCCGGAGCCCGACCCGGAGGGCCGGCGGCCCGACCCGCTGCGGCTGCTGACCGGCTACATGGCGGCCGGCGACATCATGGAGAACCTGGGCTGGCGGGGCCAGAACGGCCGCCCGACCATCGAGCCGCCCATCTGGACCAGCCACGAGGCGCTGCTGCTCGACTACGAGATCCCCATGCTGCGCCGGGACGAGCAGGGACGGCTGCTGCTCGCCTCCACCCACTGGCCCTGGATCGGCGAGCGCACCCGCCAGTTGGAGGGCGCCCATGTCGCTCTGCTCGCCGAGGTCGTCAACCCGATCGCCTGCAAGGTCGGCCCCAGCATGACCCCGGCGGAGCTGCTCGCCCTGTGCGAGCGGCTCGACCCCTGGCGCGAGCCCGGCCGGCTCACCCTCATCGCCCGGATGGGCGCCGACAACGTCGCCGACCGGCTGCCCCCGCTCGTCGACGCGATACGGGCCGCGGGCCACCCGGTCTGCTGGCTGAGCGACCCCATGCACGGCAACACCGTGACAGCCCCCGACGGACACAAGACCCGCCTGGTGTCCACCGTCTCGCGGGAGGTCAGGACCTTCCAGCAGGCCGTCACCGCCTCGGGCGGCGTCGCGGGCGGACTGCATCTGGAGACCACCCCGGACGACGTCACCGAGTGCGCCTCCGACCCGTCCGCGCTCGACCGGGTCGGGGACCGCTACACGAGCTTCTGCGACCCGCGCCTCAACCCGTGGCAGGCCGTCTCCGTCGTGTCGGCCTGGAGCCGGTGACCCGAGCGGGTCCACCGCCCCCGAGCTCGCGTACCCCAACGGCCCGTACCCCACCGCTCCGCCGCCCCCACCGCTCCGTACCCGAGCGGTCCGGCACCCAGGGCCTCGGCCCCGGACAGGGCTCCGGCCCCGGACCGAGCGAAGCGACAGAACCAGGAGAAGAAGGCCATGGCCGGCATCCCGACTATCGAGCCCTACCCCCTTCCGACAGCGGGCGATCTGCCCGCCAACACCGCCCGGTGGACCGTCGATGCGGACCGCGCGGTGCTCCTCGTGCACGACATGCAGCGGTACTTCGTCCAGCCCTTCCCGTCCGCCGTGCGCGACGAACTCGTACGCAACGCGGCTCTGTTGCGCGAGCGTTGCACGGCGCTCGGCGTCCCGGTCGCCTACACCGCGCAGCCCGGCGGCATGAGCGAGGCGGACCGCGGCCTGCTCAAGGACTTCTGGGGGCCCGGCATGCGGACCTCCCCCGCCGACCGCGAGGTGATCGACGAACTGGCCCCCGCCGCGGGCGACTGGGTGTTCACCAAGTGGCGCTACAGCGCGTTCTTCCGCTCCCAGTTGCTGGAGCGGATGCGGCAGAGCGGTCGCGACCAGCTGATCGTGTGCGGGGTGTACGCGCACGTCGGCGTGCTGATGACGGCGGTCGAGGCGTTCACCCACGACATCCAGCCCTTCCTGGTCGCCGACGCCGTCGCCGACTTCTCCGAGGGGTACCACCGGCTGGCTCTCGGCTACGCGGCGGAGCGCTGCGCCATGGTCGTCACCGCCAAGGAGATCCTCCCGTGACCGGCGCCCCGGCGAGCCCCGCCGGAACCGCCACCGGCGCGTCGGCGGGGGCCGGCCCCGCCGACGACCTGCTCGGCCGCGTGCTGGGGTCGTGTCCGCCGGCCTTCGCCGTCCTGCACCGCCCCGAAGCGGCCCGCCCCGGCGGCCAGGACGTACTGGACGTGCTGATCGGCGAGGTGTCGCTGCCCGGCACTCTCGCCGACATCCCGCTCGCCGACACCCCACGCGCCGAGGACCCGGCGACCCCCGCCCCGGGCGAGCCGCGGCACGAAGTGCTCGTCGTCATCCCCTACCGGCAGATCGCCGAGCGCGGCTTCAGCTGCGCCGACGACGGCTCGCCGCTGATCGCGATGACGGTGGACCGCCAGCAGAAGGCCGCCGTCGCCGAGGCGCTCCCCCGGCTGCCGGAGGTGCCGACCGTGCTCACGGGCGGGCACTTCGACGTGGACGACGAGGCGTACGCGGACACCGTCCGCAAGGTCATCAAGGACGTGATCGGCGAGGGCGAGGGCGCCAACTTCGTCATCAAGCGCTCCTTCGTCGCCGACATCAGCGACTACGGGCCGCACAGCGCGCTGGCCTTCTTCCGCCGTCTGCTGGAGCGCGAGTCCGGCGCGTACTGGACGTTCATCATCCACACCGGCACCCGCACCTTCGTCGGCGCGAGCCCCGAGCGGCACATCAGCCTGCACGACGGCACCGCCGTCATGAACCCCATCAGCGGCACCTACCGCTACCCGCCGACCGGACCCACGCTGCCCGAGGTGATGGACTTCCTCGCCGACCGCAAGGAGGCCGACGAGTTGTACATGGTGGTGGACGAAGAACTCAAGATGATGGCCCGGATCTGCGAGACGGGCGGCCGGGTCGTCGGCCCGTACCTCAAGGAGATGGCCCGGCTCGCGCACACCGAGTACTTCATCGAGGGGCGCAGCACCCGCGATGTGCGCGAGATCCTGCACGAGACCCTGTTCGCGCCCACCGTCACCGGCAGTCCGCTGGAGAGCGCCTGCCGGGTCATCGACCGCTACGAGCCGCAGGGCCGCGGCTACTACAGCGGGATCGCCGCCCTCATCGGGCGCGACGAACGCGGCGGCCGCACTCTCGACTCCGCGATCCTCATCCGCACCGCCGACATCGACGGCGGCGGCCGGGTGCGGATCGGCGTCGGCGCCACTCTGGTACGCCACTCCGACCCGGCCTCCGAGGTCGCCGAGACCCGCGCCAAGGCGGCCGGCCTGCTCGCGGCGCTGGAGTCGGGCGGGCCCGCGCGCTTCAGCACCCACCCCCGGGTGCTCGCCGCGCTGGAGCTTCGCAACACGGGCATCGCGGACTTCTGGCTCCAGCGGTCCGGGGAGCGCGAGCCGCAGCGGCCCGGGATGGCCGGCCTCCGGGTGCTGGTCGTCGACGCCGAGGACACCTTCACCTCAATGATCGACCATCAACTCCGTTCGCTGGGACTGTCGGTGACGGTGCGCCGGTTCGACGAGGCGTACGCGTTCGAAAGCTACGACCTCGTCGTGCTGGGGCCAGGCCCCGGCGACCCGCGCGAGACGGCGCACCCCAAGATCGACCATCTGAGCTCGGCGGTGCGCAGGCTGCTGGCGGAACGGCGGCCGTTCATCGCGGTCTGCCTGAGCCACCAGGTGCTCAGCCTCCAGCTCGGCTTCGAACTGGCCCGCAGGGACGTCCCCAACCAGGGCGTGCAGAAGGAGATCGATCTCTTCGGAGCCCGCGAGCGGGTCGGCTTCTACAACACCTTCGCCGCCCGCAGCCAGGAGGAGAAGACCGAGGTCGACGGCGTGGGCGTGGTGGAGGTGAGCCGGGACGAGCGGACGGGCGAGGTGCACGCGCTGCGCGGCCCGCACTTCGCCTCGATGCAGTTCCACGCCGAGTCGGTGCTCACTCAGGACGGCCCGCGGATCGTCGGGAGGGTCATGAGGGAGGTGCTCGGCGTATGAACCGGGCCACTCGGAACATCGGCAGGTCCCGCACACCCCGCACGTCGTGAAACGTGAACCGTGAACACCACTGGATGGAGAGCCAGATGCACTCGTACGTCGTCGTGGACGCCTTCGCGGACAAGCCGCTGGAAGGCAACCCGGTGGCCGTCTTCCTCGACAGCGCCGACCTCACCGCCGAGCGCATGCAGCGCATCGCCCGGGAGATGAACCTCTCCGAAAGCACCTTCGTCCTGCCCGCGCGGGAGGGCTGCGACGCCCGCATCCGCATCTTCACCCCGGTCAACGAACTGCCTTTCGCCGGGCATCCGTTGCTGGGCACGGCCATCGCGCTCGGCGAGAGTGCGAAGAAGGACCGACTGCGGCTGGAGACGGCCATGGGCGTCATCCCCTTCGAACTCGACCGCCGGGACGGCCTGGTGGTGGCCGCCCGGATGCGGCAGCCGATCCCCGCCTGGGAACCGTACGAGTACGCGGACGAGTTGCTGGCCGCGCTGGGCGTACGGTCCTCCACCCTCCCGGTGGAGATCTACCGCAACGGGCCGCGGCACGTCTTCGTCGGCTTCGAGAGCGTCGCGGCGCTCTCGGCGGTCGACCCCGACCACCGCGCGCTGGCGAAGTTCCCCGATATGGCCGCCAACTGCTTCGCGGGCTCCGGCGCCCGCTGGCGGAGCCGGATGTTCTCGCCCGCGTACGGCGTGGTCGAGGACGCGGCGACGGGCTCGGCCGCCGGCCCGCTCGCGATCCATCTCGCGCGGCACGGCCTCGCGGAGTACGGGCAGGCGATCGAGATCCTCCAGGGCGTCGAGATGGGCCGCCCCTCGACCATGCGGGCCCTCGCCGAGGGGTCGGGGGACCTGGTCGACGACGTCGAGGTCGGCGGCGACGGCGTCATCATGGCGCGCGGCACGATCTATGTGTGAGATACCCGAACTCCCCTATCAGGTAAGGGAGTTACGCATCCGCAAGGCCGTGGGCCCGGAGCGCGGCAGCCGCAAGGCCGTGGCCCCCGGAACGCAGCGGACAGCGAACGAATGCCGGAGGCGTAGATGAGCGCAATCAAGTCGGAGTCCCTCACCGGTTCCCTCGACTTCGTCTTTCCCGAGTACGAGCATCCCGCGGCGGATCCGATCGCCCTCTTCCGCGACTGGTTCGCCAACGCGCGCGACCAGGGGGTACGGGAGCCGGCCGCGCTGGCGCTGGCCACCGCCGACGCCCGGGGCCGCGCCTCGAACCGCATCGTCGTGGTGAACTCGGTGACGCCCGAGGGGCTGGTCTTCACCAGCCACGCCGACAGCCGCAAGGGACGGGAGCTGGCGGCCACGGCGTGGGCTTCGGGGCTGCTGTACTGGCGTGAGACCAGCCAGCAGGTCATCCTCAGCGGCCCGGTCGAACGGCTCTCCGAGGAGCGGTC
The DNA here is from genome assembly GCF_035828615.1 of Streptomyces sp. H27-D2. Lineage (NCBI taxonomy): Bacteria > Bacillati > Actinomycetota > Actinomycetes > Kitasatosporales > Streptomycetaceae > Streptomyces > Streptomyces sp. H27-D2. The sequence continues at coordinate 13,208 of NZ_JAYMZR010000081.1, forward strand.
CGAGGCCCTCTGGGCGGCCCGGCCCCTCGCCGCGCACCCGATGTCGGTCGCCTCCCGGCAGAGCTCCCCGCTCGACGGCCTCGCGGAGGTCGAGGCGCTGCGCGAGGAAGCCCGGCGGCTGACCGACGCCGGCGGCCCGCTGCCCCGCCCCGCCGGGTTCGTCGGCTATCAACTCATTCCGTCCGCAGTGGAGTTCTGGTACGCGCGCCCCGACCGGCTGCACCAGAGGCTGCGCTACGACCGCACCGGCGACGGCTGGACCGCCTCCCGCCTCCAGCCGTAGCGCTCTCCCTTCTCGCTCTCCCCCTTCTTGCTCCCCCTTTCACCGATTTGCGAGGTTCCCCATGGCTGACGACACCGCACAGGCACAGCAGACCGAGCGGGACGACGCGCTCCGGCGGCTCAACCGCGCCACAGTCGAGAAGTACATGCGCACCGGCGGCCAGGCCCGGCTGGAGCGCTACACCCTGTTCACCGAGGACGGCAGCGGCGCGCTCTTCTACACCGACATCGGCCAACCGATCGTCGTGCGGGGGCGCGAGAAGCTCAAGGCGCACGGGGTGCTGTCGCTGAAGGTGCTCCCCGACTGGCTCTGGATCGGGGTCGAGATCTACGACACCCAGGACCCCAACCGCTTCTGGGTGGAGTGCGACGGAGAAGGCAAGATCCTCTTCCCCGGCTATCCGGAAGGGATCTACCGCAATCACTTCATCCACTCCTTCGTACTCGACGACGGACGGATCGAGGAGACCAGGGAATACACGAACCCCATCGAGCACATGCGCGCCCTGGGCATCGAGACGCCCGGCATCAAGCGGGACTGGATTCCCACCTAGCACGATTCACGCCTAGCACGCATTCCAACCAGCACGCTTTCCGGCTGATTCCGGAGTATCTTCCTTTTCCCTCCGAGGGGGTTCGTAATAATGGTCGACATGCAGGCGTCACGAGAGGTCGTGGACCTCATCACCGGCGCGTGGCGGACGCAGGCCGTCTACACCGCCGTCAAGCTGGGGCTGCCGGACCACATCGAGTCCGGGCAGGTCAGCAGCCGGGCGCTGGCGGAGCGGACCGGCGTGAGCGAGGACGTCGTGCACCGGCTGATGCGGCTGCTGGTCTCACTCGCGGTATTCGAGGGCGACGAGCGGACGGGTTACCGCAATACGGCCCTGAGTTCCACACTGCTGTCCGGCCGGCCCGGCTCGCTGCGCGATATGTGCCTGCTCTACGGCGAGGAATTCTACACAGCGTGGGGCCACGCCCAGACCGCCGTCGCCACGGGAATTCCCGGATTCGAGCAGGCCTACGGCCAGTCGCTCATCACCTATCTCAGCAAGGACGAGGAAGCGGCCGCGCGATTCCAGCGCGCGATGCAGGCGAGCAATTTCGTCTTCGACCATGTTCCCGAGGCACTCGACTTCTCCGGCGGCCCGATGGTGGTGGACGTCGGCGGCGGCAGCGGCCAACTGCTCGCCTCCGTACTGCGGGCCACCCCGGACGCCCGCGGCACACTGGTCGACCTCGACCACATGGTGCCCATCGCCCGCGAACAACTCGCCGCCGCCGTCGGCCTCGACCGCGTCGAGCTGGTGGCGCGGGACATCTTCGCGTCCGTCCCCGCCGGCGGCGACGTCTACCTGCTCTCCCGGGTGCTGGGCGACTGGGACGACGACGCGTGCGTACAACTGCTCGGCAACATCCGGCGGGCGATGGCCGACATCCCCGCCGCCCGGCTGGTGGTGCTCGAACGCGTCACGGCGGACGACGGCTCGACCGTACTGGCGGCGCTCTGGGACCTGCACCTGCTGGTCATGAACGGCGGGCGGCAGCGCACCCTCGACGACTACCGCTCGCTCTTCGCCCGGTCCGGCCTGCGGCTCGCGCGGACCCGCGACCTCCCCATGGAGACGACGGCGCTGGTCGCCGAGCCGACCTCTTGACCAGTGCTCCGTCCGGCTGACCAGTGCTCCGGCCTCCTGACCAGTGCTCCGTCCGGGCTACCCCGGCTCAGCGCCTGGGCAGCTTGACGACGGTGACGAAGAAGTCGTCGATCTGCCGGACGGCCGCGATGAACTGGTGGAAGTCCACCGGCTTGGTCACATAGGCGTTGGCGTGCAGTTTGTAGCTGCGCAGGATGTCCTCCTCGGCCGCGGACGTCGTCAGCACCACGACCGGGATGTGCTTGAGGTCGGGGTCGGACTTGATCCGATCCAGCACCTGGCGGCCGTCGTACTTGGGGAGGTTCAGGTCGAGGAGGATCAGGTCGGGGCTCACCGCGTCGGCGTGCTGCCCCCGGCGGTAGAGGAAGTCGAGCGCCTCCATGCCGTCGCGCACGACGTGCAGGGTGTTGCCGATCTTGTTGTCCTCAAAGGCTTCCCGGGTCATGAGCTCGTCGCCGGCGTCGTCCTCCACGAGCAGGACTTCGACGGGCTCGGGCGTCGGGACGGTGGTCATACGGTGGTTCCTTCCATGGCTGCCGCCTGCTCGTCCGCGGTGGCGGGCTCAGCGATCGCGGGGAGGCTGAAGAGCAGGCGCGCGCCGTCGGTGTGCTCGGCGTCGATCCGGATCCGGCCGCCGCTGTGCTCCACGATCTTCTTGCAGAGGGACAGGCCGATGCCGGTCCCCTCATAGGCGTCGCGGGCGTGCAGCCGCTGGAAGATGACGAAGACCTTGTCGGCGAACTCGGGCGGGATGCCGATGCCGTTGTCCGTCACCGCGAAGTTCCACACGGCGTCGTCGCGGTCGTGCTCGGCGGTGACCCGGACATGCGGCGCACGGTCCGGGTGGCGGAACTTGATCGCGTTGCCGATGAGGTTCTGCCACAGCATCGTCAGCAGCGTGGGATCGCCCAGCACCCGCGGGAGTGTTCCGGGCCGGTCCACGCGCGTGCCGGACTCCTCGGCGGCGGTGGCCACATTGCGCAGCGCGCGGTCCAGCACCTCGTCGAGCGCCACGGTCTGCTCGGTGTCGTCGATCCGGCCGACACGGGAGAAGGTGAGCAGGTCGTTGATCAGGACCTGCATGCGCTTGGCGCCGTCGACCGCGAAGGCGATGTAGCGCGTGCCGCGTTCGTCGAGCCGGTCCCCGTAGCGCTTCTCCAGCAACTGGCAGAAGGACGCGACCTTGCGCAGCGGTTCTTGCAGGTCGTGGGAGGCGACGTAGGCGAACTGTTCGAGTTCGGCGTTGGACCGGCGCAGCTCGCCGGCCTGGGCGTCCAGGTCGGCGGTCTGCTGGGTCAGGGTGGCCTCATTGCGCCGGGAGGTGACGAGGGCGGCGACCACCCGTACCCGCATGGCCTCGACCGCCTGGGCCACGGCCTGGAGATCGGCCGGCCCGTGTTCGGGGATGTGATGGTCGAAGGACCCGTCGGCGACGCGGTGGGCGGCGGCGCGCAGCGCGGTGAGCGGACGGGCCACGGTGAAGTGCAGAAGGATCGCGAGGGCCACGCCGCTGAACAGGAAAGTGGCCAGGATGGCGAGGAACACCTGGTTCCGTTGGGCGCGAACGTGTTCGAGGGCGGCGCGCGCGTCCTCGCGGGCCTGTTCGAGATGGTCGTTCTGGGCGGAGAGCAGCACCCGGATGCGGTCGAAGTCCTGTTTTCCCCGCTCGACGGAAACGGTGCTCCGCCCCGCCCCTCCGGCGGCGACGGCGGGGCCCGCGAAGTCACTGCGCCAGGTGTGGACGGCCGCGCCGATCGAGCGGAGATCGCCGAGCAACCGCTCGTTGTCGCGCATCAGTGCGCTCAGTCCGCTCCGGGCCTGCCGCTCGGCCTTGAGGCCGCGCGTGTACGGCGCGAGCAGGGCCCGGTCGCCGGTCAGCAGGTAGCCGCGGACTCCGGTCTCCTGGTCCAGCAGCGCCGCCTGCAACCGGAAGGCTTCGGCGCGGGCCGGGGCTATCTCGTCGACCAGCCGGTTCGACGCCTGGGTGGTACGCGCCAGCACGGTCGTTCCCACAGCGGCCGCGGCCAGGGTCAGGACGCCCATCACGGCGAGCGCGCCCAGGAACCACGACTGGACGCTCACGCGCCGCCGGCGGGGCGACGCGGCTGCCGGGGTCGCGGGGGGTTCGGGGGTCACGCGGGGCTGCTCCATTCAAGGTGAAGGACGGCGATGTCGTCGGCCAGACCGCCGCCGTCGGCGGCGAGGTTCTCAGCGCAGCGGATCAGCCCGTCGACGAAGCTGTCGGCGCTCTGTCCGGCGTGCCGGCGGGCGATGTCGAGGAGCCCTCGCTCACCGAGCCGGGCCGGCCCTTCGCCGACGCGTCCCTCGATCAGCCCGTCGGTGAACAGCAGCAGCGCCCCGCCCTCGGGCACCCGCAGCGGGGTGACGGGCCAGCTCGCGGCGCCGGGCAGCAGGCCCAGCGCGGGCCCTTTGGGCACTTCCTCCAGCCGTACCCCGGTGCGGGGCGAGCGCACCAGCAGTCCGGGGTGCCCGGCCCGCATGACGTTCGCGTGGTCGGCGCCGGCCGCGCGCGTCAGGCAGGTGAGCGTCGCGAAGATCGCGGGCCCGGAGCGCTCCGCCACCAGAATCTGCTCCATGAGCCCCAGGAGTTCCTTGCCGCGGGAGCCTGCCAGCACGAAGGACCGCCAGGCGACGCGTAGGCACACGCCGAGCGCCGCCTCGTCGGGTCCGTGGCCGGACACATCGCCGACGACGGCGTGCGTGGTGCCGTCGGGCGTCTGGACGACGTCGTAGAAGTCGCCGCCCAGCAGCGCCTGCGTGCGGCCGGGCTGGTAGCGGGCGCAGACCTGGACGGTGGCGTCGAGCAGCAGCGGGGTCGGCAGCAGGCCGCGCTCCAGCCGGGCGTTCTCCTGGGCGCGCAGCTGACTCGTGCGCAGCGCCGAGGCCGCCTGCTCGGTGTGCTTGCGCTGCACCGCGTAGCGGATCGCGCGCGCGAACAGATCCGCCTCGAACCGCCCCTTCACCAGGTAGTCCTGGGCTCCGGCAGCGACCGCGGCCAGCGCCCCGTCCTCCTCCGCGAGCCCGGTCAGGACGATCACCGCGGCGTCCCCGGTGTACCGCAGCACGCGCCCCAGCGCGTCGAGCCCCTGGGCGTCGGGCAGATGCAGATCGAGCAGGACGCACTGCGGCACGGCGCCGCGCAGTTCGTCGATCGCCTCCGCGAGCGTCCTGACCCAGCGCAGGTCCATCGCCACGCCGCTGTCCGCGACCAGTTCCTCGACCAGCAGCGCGTCTCCCGGATCGTCCTCGATCAGCAGTACGGCGGGCCGCTCCCCGGCCCGCGGCATGCCGGCGGAGACCGGATCGAAGGAGCCGCGGGGCGGCGGGCGCCACAGGCCGGGTGGCCGTTGAGGTACGGGGGCCACCGGAGGATTGCCGTTCGCAGCGAGCAGCGACTCGGGGCCTGTCCCCATGACAATCGGTCTCCTCTCGCCACGGACACCTCGGCCCATGGGGCCGCCCGTCGCGACCGAAACGAGGGTAGAGCCAACACTTGCTCTTTGACAAGAATCATTCCGGCGTAAAAAAGCTCACCCCTGCCACGCGGACGAACCCGACAGGAACCCACCACCGAACGGGCGTTGGCCCAGAACGGGGAAGGGGGCCGCCCGCGAACACGCGCGGGCGACCCCCCTTCTCGGCTACCGGCTACCGGTCAGCCGGTCAGCCGGTCAGCCGGTGATGATCGCCGGGTCGCTCACGCCCGGCTTGCCGTTCTCGACGTGGCCCGCGAAGCGGCGCAGGAACGTGCCGTCCTTGTCGGACACCACGGACAGGTCGTACCAGCGCTTGCCCGCGCTCAGGTCCACCGACCGCACCACGCGTCCGCCGACGGGCACGGTGTGAGCCGTGCTCTTGCCGCCGTACGCGTTGGTGACCGTGAGGCGGCAGCTGGAGCTGCCCGCGTTGGTCATGGTCAGCTCGACCTGACCGCTGCCGGCGACGTGCCGGGCGCTCACCTCGGGGCCCGCGGTGGCGCCGGGGCCCTTGAAGGTGCGCAGGAAGCCGTTCGGGCCGAACACCGACAGGTCGTACGCGTCCTTCGAATAGGACGTGTTCCAGGTGTCCGAGAGCTTCTTGCCGGCTTCGGCCGTGTACGTCCACGGGCCGTCCGTACGGTTCGCGGAGGTCACGGAGAAGCAGGCGCCCGCCGCCGGGCCCCCGCTGAAGGTGAGCGTGAAGCGCCCGGTCGAGGGCGTCGCCACGCCGTCCGCCAGCGGCGCGTACGACAGCGGGCGGGTGGGCCGCGATCCGGCTTCCTGCTTGGGCAGCACGGCGGTGGCCGGCGCCTTCGGCACGTAACTGGGGTGCCGCTCACGGTCCGGCGGCTCGTACGCGTCGGTGTCCGGGAGGCGGCCGGGCTCGGTGTTCTTGAGGCCGAAGTCGAAGGCCGAGGTGAGGTCACCGCAGATGGCGCGTCGCCACGGCGAGATGTTCGGCTCGCGCACGCCGAAGCGGCGCTCCATGAACCGGATGATGGAGGTGTGGTCGAGGACCTCCGAGCAGACGTAGCCGCCGGTGCTCCAGGGTGAGACGACGAGCATCGGGACGCGCTGGCCGAGGCCGTAGGGGCCGGCGGCGTAGCGGGCGTCGCCCGGGAACTGGTCGAGCTTGGTGTCCACGGTGGAGGCGCCCTCGGCGGCCGAGGCCGGCGGGTAGGGCGGGGTGACGTGGTCGAAGTAGCCGTCGTTCTCGTCGTAGGTGATGAACAGGGCCGTCTTGCTCCACACCTCGGGGTTGGAGGTCAGCGCGTCCAGTACCTGGGAGATGTACCAGGCTCCGTAGTTCGCGGGCCAGTTGGGGTGCTCGGAGAAGGCCTCGGGGGCTGCGATGTAGGAGATCTTCGGGAGCTTGTCGGCCTTCACGTCGGCGCGCAGGATGTCGAAGAAGCCGTCGCCGTTCTTCGCGTCGGTGCCGGTGCGCGCCTTGTCGTGGAGCGGGTCGCCGGGCTTGGCGTTGCGGTACTTGTTGAAGTAGAGGAGCGAGTTGTCGCCGTAGTTGCCGCGGTACGCGTCCTCGATCCAGCCCCACTTGCCGGCCGCGTTCAGGCCGTCGCCGGTGTCCTGGTAGATCTTCCAGGACACCCCGGCCTGCTCCAGCCGCTCGGGGTAGGTCGTCCAGTCGTACCCGGCCTCGTCGTTGCCCAGGACGGGCCCGCCGCCCTTGCCGTCATTGCCGGTGTGCCCCGACCACATGTAGTAACGGTTGGGGTCGGTGGCCCCGATCATCGAGCAGTGGTAAGCGTCGCACACGGTGAACTTGTCCGCGAGCCCGTAGTGGAACGGGATGTCCTCGCGCGTCAGGTACGCCATCGTCCCCGCCGACTTCGCAGGGACCCATTTGTCGTACTTGCCATGGTTCCAGGCCTGATGGCCGCCCGCCCAGTCGTGATTGAGCCCCTCGATGAACTGCATACCGAGGTTCTCGGCGTCCGGGTGGTAGGGCAGCACGTCCTTGACGCCGTCCGACTGGTGCCAGACCGACTTGCCGCTGGGCAGCGTCACCGGGCGCGGGTCGCCGAATCCGCGGACGCCCTTCAGCGAGCCGAAGTAGTGATCGAACGAACGATTCTCCTGCATCAGCACAACGATGTGCTCGACGTCGTCGATGGTGCCGGAGCGGCGGCTGGCGGGGATGGCCGCGGCGCGCTCGACGCTGCTCGACAGGGCGGCGAATCCCGCGGTCGCGCCGGCGATCTGGAGGAAGCGACGCCGATTGAGTTCTGGCATAAGTGTGGGGACCTCTTGGGATGTGGGGAACAGGAGTCAGCAGAGTGTTCCAAGAGGACCGAGCAGAAGGGAAGGGGGGGTGTCGTCGGAGTGAAGGGGCACGGTACGTGCCAGGAACAAGCTGGTCGGGCCCGACGCCCACGTTCGCCGCTCCCGCTCGCGCATCCAGCCCGTCCGGCGTTTGAGGACAGCGCGAGCGGTCACGCCGCTAAACGAAAGGAATCACCAGCACCGACCGGTCGCTCCCCACCTGAAGCTGCGACGGACCGTTCCCGATCGTGCTCCACACCTCCAGACGAACCGTGCCGCCCTTGAGGTCACCGAGCGCACCCGTCGCCGACCGCACGCCACGCGCCCGCGTGTACTCCTCCCAGCCCGTCACCGGGTCGGTGGCGAAATACCGGAACGTCTCCACCCGGTCGAACGTGCCGTCGCCGGTGAGGTCGTAGCTGACGCGGGCCTGCTGCCCGAGCCCGACCGTCGTGCCCGCGTCGACCTGGAGCCGGAACGCGGTCTCCGCGCCCGGCTTCAGCGTTCCGGTCAGCTGCCGGGCCTCGTAGGTCCGCGCCTCGTGCGGGGTGCCGTCGTGGGTCGCGCCGCCCGCCGAGGCGAGGGTGTCACTGCCGGCTGTCCCGTCGGTGGCCGTGGTGAGCTTGCCGCCGGTGCGTAGCTGGAAGGTGTCGCCCGTCGGCGGCTCCGGGTCGGGGCCGGGGTCGGGATCGCCGCCCGTGCCGTCGCTGGTCGCGGTGGAGCGGGGCGGGACGGTCAGCTTGCCGCCGTCGGAGAAGGTGACGGTCCGCGCGGACGTTGTGTAGTTGTGGGCCGCGTAGGTGCGCTTGGCGCCCTTGGTGAAGGCCGCGGCGGTCGGCAGGTCGGCGGTCACCGAGGCGTCGGGGGCGCCGAGTGCGGCCAGCGTGCCGATCCAGTGGTAGGTGTGCGCCTTGGACTCGCCCTCTTCCGGGGTGTATCCGGAACTTCCGGCGTCCCAGGCCGTTTTGGCCTTGTCCGGGTCGGCGAGGGCCTGGAATTCCCAGAGGATGTCGCGCCATTCGACGGCCGGGCCGCCGTTCTCGCGTTCGAGCTCCGCGAGATTGCGCCGGATCGCGGCCTTCTCGCGCGCCAGGTGCAGCGAACCACCGGTCACCGGGAGGACGTTGATGCCGTGGATCTCCTCCGGGTTGGCGGTCCACCAGGTGCTGTAGGCGACGCCGCTCCCCCACACCATGCCCGCCGTGTCATGCCCGAAGCCGGCCGGGAAGACCTGCTCGTCGACGTCGAACCAGTACTGCGCGATGGCCTCCGATTCGGTCGCGAGGAGGTAGGAGCCCAGGTCGCGCAGGGAGTCGTCACCGGTCGCGGAGCCCCACAGGACCAGGCCCGCGCTCAGGTTGACCGACTCGGACGAGGACTCCTGGTTGTTGCCCGCGGCGAAGCCCTGGTGGCCCGAGGCCCAGCTGTGGCCCGCGTACACGTCGAAGCCGCGCAGGAAGGGGAAGGAGGAGTCGGTCCTGCTCGGATTGGCGGCGTCCTTGACCAGGGTCTTCACCATGCCGCCCCACGCGGAGTCGGCGGCCCAGGCCGGGTCGTACTGGGCCACGACGGCAGCCGCGTAGACGTAGTAGCTGTAGTGGAAGTGATGGTCGTTCAGTTCGGTGTCGCTGCCGTACGAGGCGGGGTAGCCGGTCAGCGTCTTCCAGTTCCTGTCGTACGAGAACTCCGAGTCGCCGCCGGCCGTGAACCACTCCTGGAGTCGGCCCTTGATCAGTCCGATCAGCTTGTCGCGTGTGGCGTTCTCGCCCAACTGCTCTGCGATCGGAACTAGTTGTGCGAGTCGGCCGAGGGCTTTGCCGGTCCAGTAGGTGTCGCGCGCGCCGGAGAAGGGGTCCGCGGCGTTGGCGGCCTCGTCGACGTAGGCCTTGAGCCGGGCCTTGTCGACGCCGTCGGATTTGGGCAGCGCCGGGAGGACTCCGCTCGTCTTCTGGGTGGTGGTGAAGGAGGAGCCCTCACGGACCTTCATGGCGCCGCGCGGCGAGACGTAGGTGTACGGGGTGAGCGGGTCGGAACTGTGCAGCCACTGATGCCGGTAGAGGGCCTGGAGCGTGCCGGAGCCGCTGCCCTCCTTGGCCACCGTCGTCACGGCGTAGGTGGCGCTGACGGAGCCGCCGGTGGACCTCCAGGTCACCTTGGAGCCGGTGACGAAGGTGTAGGCGTACTTGCGGTAGGCAGCGAGGGCGTCGGTGGACGGCAGGACGGCGATCGAGAAGTAGTCCTTGGCCCCGAGCCCCGCGCTGATCGTGTCGCCGCTGACCGACCAGTCGCTGCCGGAGGGAGCGAACAGGGCGTAGTGGTGGCCCCCGACGGTGACGCCGAGGACATTGCCGTCGTCCGCGAAGACGGCGGGCGCGCTCGCGGTGCTGATCCGCGCCGCGCCGCCGGTCCCCTGTGCGTATACGAAGGGCGACCCGTGGCCGATGGTGGTGCGCAGCGTGCGCGAGCCGTCGGACCAGTACGGCGTGACCGTCCAGTCCGACCAGGAATCGGCTTTGGCGTCAGGTGAGTTGAGCCCCGCGAGACCCAGGGTGAGGTCCCGCTTGTGCGCGTACTCGTACTGGCGGCCGTTGCCGACGACGGCGGGGGTGGTCGGGTAGCCCACCTCCAGGCCGCCGGACACGGCCTTGTACGTGAGGGGGTGTCCGTACATCGCCTCGGAGTACGGGTTGCCGGCGTAGCGCTGGAAGGCGAGCGAGGACCACCAGTCGTTGGTGGGCAACGGCTTGTCGGCGGCGGCCGCGGTGACTTTCGGGGCGACCGGGGCGCCCTCCTGGTTCTGCGGTCCGGCCGTGCCGGCCGGGCGGGTGTCGGAGTAACTGCCCGACCCCACCGGAACGGTAGCTGCCGCGGCGGGGGACGCGGCCGGTCCGAGGCCGATGGCGGCCAGGGCTGCCGCGAGCATGAATGCTGCGGCCGGTCTGCGGCGGTGGATTGGCATGTGCGGCACCTCGGAGTCTTGTGGGAAGAAGAACTGAGAGCGCTCTCACACTGAGGGGAACGTAAGACTCCTGAAACATCGTGTCAATACGCCGCGCAACAAAGGCAGTTCACTGCAATGGCGGAGCTGTTCCGCGTTCAAGCCTTGACGAATGACGGCTGACGCGACACGCTCCAGCCACCACCTGAGAGCGCTCTCACGCGCCTACGCCAAGGGCCGCCGCGCGAGGACGAAGACGCGAGGCGGTACGCTCAGAGCGGACAGCGGCAGGCCGGGCCGGGCGGCCAGTTCGACGGTCAGCGTCCGCCAGGCCGACAGGAACGCCGCCGCCCGTTCACGGTCCGCGGAATGCGGCGTCCGCACGCGAAGGCGGCCCGACGGGGCCGGCTGCACCGAGCAGTGGAAGGTGCCGGCGTCCGGGGAGAACCAGGACCGGAGCAGCCACCCGGGCGGCGGCTCCGGCGGCCCGACATGGTCGAAGATGAAGGTCAACGGCTCGGCGTGCGCGGCCTCTTGGGTGCCGGGGGCCGAGTCGGACGGCATGGAGTCCAGCGCCGACGGCGGCTCCGGAAACAGCCAGTCGACGGGACCCAGCCGCCCGGGAGACCTGACCTCCGCCAGCGCGCTTTCCGGAATACACCAGTGCCGCATCATGGCCTGCCAGGCCCGGTAGCCGTGCTCGCTCGGGCCGTTCTCCCCCGGCCCCCGACCGTTCGGGCCGCGCCTACTCCGGCCGTGATCGGTCGAGTGCCGGGCAGGGGGCCGAGCGGCGGGCCGGGAATCCCGCCGCGCGTCTCCGGTCGCAGCGGCGATATCGGTCAGCAAGTCCCCGGCCCGGGACGCGTGCGCCGGATCGCTTCCGCAGCGCAGCCGCAGCTCCGGCCCGTCCCATGAGCCGACCACCTCGGCCGTGACCCCGTCGTGCCGAAGCACCTGGCCGTACCGCCCCGGCCGCCACGCCCCGAGTCGGCTGCCGCTGCCCCCGAGGACGCGGGAAACGCCCCGTAACAGCTCGTCGGTGCTCAGGTGCGGGGCGATGGCGTGCAGGCGCAGGAGGTCGGCACCGCCTTCTCGTGCCACGCTTCCACCGCGTCTACGGATTCCACTGCTTCCCAACTTCCTGCCGGGGGCGGGGGCGCGCGCCGTCGAGGGGCGGCTCCGCTGAAAGGGCGCGTTCCGTCGAGGTGGTCACGCCGATGCTCCACGGCTGCTGCGGGGTGTCTCCTGGAACTCGGGTTCCACCCCGTTGTCGCCCAGGAACCGCAGCCAGCGGCCGACCTCTTCGGCGCTCTCCGCCGCGCGGTTGAGGCCCGTCGGCAGCGCGCCGTCCAGGATGCGGGTGATGCCGTAGCCGAGCGGCAGGGACACGCAGCGGGCCATCGCGCTCTCCGTCCCGTCGCCGGTCAGGTCCAGCAGGTACGAGCCGTGCCAGCCCGTTCCGTCGGCGCGGCGGACGTCCAGCGCGACGGAGAGGACGACCCGGTCGCGGTCGGCGTCGGTCGTCGGGTAGCGCTTGGCCAACTCGTCGGCCAGCATGTGTACTTGGGACTCGTCACCGGTCCGTACGGTCTCGAAGACCGGCTCCCAGGCCTTGAGCCAGCCCGCGTTGCGCAGCGTGCCCCGGACGAAGGACGTCAGATGCCAGCCGGCCGGCACCCGGTACTGGGCGACGAAGGGCACGCTGTCGCGGTTGGGGTAGACCTCGAACTCCTCGCCGCCGAGGTGGTGCGGTCGGGTGGCCTCCCAGGGGTGCGTAGAGGTGCGTTCCACGCCCTGGTCGATGTACCGCGAGGGCGAGTTGAGGGCGGCGAGCACCCCGTAGGGGGCCCAACTGAAGCGGTAGCGGAAGTCGTTGGGATCGGCCGGCAGGCCGCCGCAGTACGAAGTGAACTCGACCGACTCGGCCTGATCGCCGACGGCGGTCCGGGCGCGCTCGATCAGCCCGTGCGCCAGGAGGTGGTCGATGCCGGGGTCGAGCCCGGCTTCGGTCAGCACGACGACGCCCTTCCGCGCGGCATCGGCGGCCTGCTCCCGGATCGGCTCCGAGACATAGCTCGAACAGGCGAAGTGGGCACCGTGCTCCACGCACAGCCGCAGCAGCCCCGCGTGTTCGGTGGCGGGCAGCATGGAGACCACGATGTCGCCGGGCCGGACTTCGGCGGCGAGGGCCCCGTCCGACAGCGCCCGTATGCCGACCCGGCCGGTCAGCCCCAGCTGTGCCAGCCGGCCGGCGGCCCGTGCCTTTGTGCGGCCCCACATCAGGACTCGCTCGGCCCGGTCGCACAGCAGCCGCAGGCCGGCGCCGCCTGTCGACGGCCGGCGCCTATCCAGTGCACGGTGCCGCTCGCCGGTATCGGCTGCGCGGGGACGGCGCTGGTCGACTCATCGGACATGGTTGTTCTCCTCACTCCCGGCGTGGGCCGCCGCTTCGAAGGTGTGCAGGCAGCGTGCCCAGGCCGGTGCGGTGTCACCCTGCGACACCAAGGCCATCAGCTGAGGCAGCAGTTCGGCGGAGAAGGCGCGGCTCGCTTCTCCGGGGAGCAGCGAGGGCAGATTGTCGATGGCGATCACCTCGACCGGCGGGTCCCCGCCGCGCAGCCGCCGGACCGGGTGCTCCCAGTCGGTGACGTCGTCGTAGACCGGCAGGACGTTGCACTGCGAGGTCACGTCGCAGGTGACGTCGCAGATCGTGGAGAGCCGGCGGCGCGGGTCGTCGAGGTCGGCGGGGGTGAGGAACGGTGGGATGGGCCGGGTGGTGAGGACGGTGTTGACCAGGATGTCGTGCGCGAGCAGGGCGTCGCGGTCCAGGTTCCCGGTCTCGTCCACGTCCCACCGGGTCGGGGTCAGGCCCGCCGTCTCCAGTGCGTCGCACGCGCCCCGGCCGCTGCGGCCCAGCGCGCCGATCACCAGGGCGCTCCGGTGCTCCCGTCCCGTCGCCGACGCGGCGCGCGACGCGCGCAGCGCGGCGTCCAGTTCGCTCTTGCTGAGCGGCACGAGGGGTGTGTCGAGCCACCCGCGCCGGTTGAGCACCGCGAGGGCCGCGCCGACGTACCCGGCCCAGTAGCCGAAGGCCGCGAGGCGGCGGCCCTCCTCATCGGTGAGGTACTCCAGGTCGAGCAGCGCGCCGCCGCCCGCCCCGAACCGGTCCAGCAGCTCGCGGGCGCCCGTCTGGCCCTTGTAGGCGTGGCCGAAGTAGATGTGTTTGTGGCGCAAGTCGTCCGGTTTTTCCGGGAGTTCCTTCAGGCCGACGATGTAGTGGCCGTCCGGGGCGTCGGTCCAGCCGCCGGCCTCCTCGATCCGGCAGCCCGCCTCGACGTAGTCCGCGAGCGGGAAGACGCGCTGCGGGGATTTCTCGACGGTGAGCCGGACGCCGCTCTCCACCAGCCGTGCGGCGTCCTCGGGCACGATCGGCGCGCGGCGCTCGCTCGGCCGGGACTCCTGCCGCATCCACAAGCGTGGCATGTCAGACATCAGGACGGGTCTCCCTCTCGCGCGGCGGATCCAGCGGGTACGGAGCGCCGGGACACCGGCGGCGGCACCGCGAACGTCCGTAGGGAGAAGGCGAAGTCGGCCAGGTCCTCGGCATGGACCAGAGCCTCCCGCATCGGATGGATCTCGCGGTAGTCCCCCTCCGCCCCGCGCGGGGCGGTCGCGGGGGCGTGCGAAAGCGATCCGGCCGTCCTCAGTCGGATCCCGCAGCAGGCGGGAGGGTCCTCGCGGGTGCGGAGCGCGCGAGCGCGACATCGTTTGACGGTGAATATCGAGCGGAGGGCTGACGGGGAAAACGAGCGGAGGGCGCGTCCGCGAGCGACGCGCCCTCCCCTGCCCTCGCGCGCGCCGGCAGGGCAACCCGCGCGGCTACGGCTGAGCCTGCGGGATCACCGGCCCGGCTTGTCGTACGAGTAGAACTCTCGGTGGTCCGTCAGTTCGCCGGGGGTCATCGTGTTCCAGGGCGCGAGCTTGGTGTTGACGTCCGGTACGTCCTGGGTCGGCTCCAGAGGCAGGTAGTGCGGGACGTCCGGGTGCAACTGCTGCCAGGTGGACCAGCACTTGTCGATGAAGCAGTGGTGGAGGAAGAACGCCGGGTCGTTGGGCGAGCCGATGTACATCATGTGGCCGCCCATCCACACATGCCCGGCACCGTGCAGCTTGCCCAGGCTCGGCTCCCAGGGGAACTTGGCGTACCCCTCCAAGTGGTTGCGGAAGCTGGCGAAGGGGGCCTCGCTGCCCGAGGTGTGGTTCCACGGGTAGGAGTCGTAGACCGGCAGCGCGAGGGTCTTTGCCAGCTCGCCGGGGGTGGGCAGCTTCGGTGTGAGCGTGCCGAAGTCCCGGACCAGGTAGTCGCGGTCGTCGGTCGTGTAGTGTCCGTTCACCGGCGCGGGCTCCGAACCGTCGGGCACCACACTGGTGTTGAGCCGCCAGCCGTTGTCGCGGGCGAAGGGGCCCGTCATGACCCGGCGGTCCCCCGGCCGGCCGTTGCCGCCGAGGAAGTCCTCGTCCCACAGGGGCGAGTCCTCGCCCTGGTCCGTGGTCCAGTCCCAGTAGGGCAGGGTGACCCTCGGGTCGACCTTCTGCAGCTCCCGCTCGAATTTCATCAGGTATTGCCGGTGCCAGGGGAACAGCCCCGGGTTCACATGCCCGAGCCGCTTTCCGCCCCATTTAGCGAGATAGTCCATGGAGTTGACCTGGATGTGCAGCTCCACGAACCTGTCGTAAACGCCGCGGCGCTTGATCTCCAGCACCGCGTGGATGAACCGTCGCCTCTCCGCGGCGGTCATGTCGAGGTGGTTCCTGCGCACGCTCACGTGTCGCTTCTCCCGTCCGGTAGTGCTCATGCGCTGTGCCGGTGTGCGCCGGCGGAGCCGGACGCCTTCGGGGCGAGCAGCTGTGCGCCGCGCAGCTCGTCGACCGCCCGGCGGGCCGCCACCAGCGGGGATTCCTCCAGCGCGTAGTGGCACATCGAGCTCATGTAGGCGTTCTCGCCGAGCTTCATGACGTGCAGCGGGCGCTCGTCTATGTACACCGACTCGGGCGCTCCGGACGCCTGGGCCACCCGTATCGTCCGGCCCTTGTACGTCTCGACGTGGTCCTTCCCGCCGCCGTCGGCGCTGCCGCCGGATCGTTCCTGGGCCGTGGGGATATTGACGACCGCCACCGCACTGATTCCCGCGGCCGCGGCGACACCCACCGTGGCCTTGACCATGTCACGTCGTTTCATCGCAACGCATTCCTTAGTCCGCAGATTGTCTGTCCGACGCGGGGAATCATGCCGATGCGCTGTGTCGCTCCGCTTTCGATCGGATATCGCCGACGACGCCCTTGGGCTCCAGCAGGAATTGCGTGTAGTTGTCGTCGTGCGGGATGCCGGCGACCGCGGTCCAGGGCAGCACCGCGCCCCGGGTGACCTTGCGGACGCTCGGTTCGCGGACCGCCCGCTCGGCGATGTCCTCGCGGTCGGTCAGCAGATTCAGCACCAGCGAATCCCGCATCGGCGCGGTGCCGTCGGCCTCGGTCCAGGGCGCGACGATGACGAAGGGGAACGGCAGTTCCGTGCCCAGGTCGGGGTGGTCGGCGCGGTCGGCCGCGAGCACCAGCGGGCGGGGCAGGTACGAGCCGTCGTCGAGCCGGACGAGCGGTTCGTGCGGGTCGTGGCGGGCGGAGTGATCGGTCAGCCCGGTCCGCAACCGGTCGGTACTCAGCCGGAGTTGCTCCGCGCGCTCGGCGGCCACCACCAGCAGGGACGCGCTCGGGTGGTGCGCCGGCAGCACCGGCAGCGCGCACAGACGCCGGGCCAGCAGGTCGGCGACCTCGGCCACCGGCCGGGTGGTGAGGACGGCCGACAGGTTGGTGCAGCGGGTGCCGCCGTCGAAGGCGGCCGAGGCGGCCAGATGGTCCAGCAGCCGGTCGTCGAGGCCGGTGTCCAGGAACGCCTTCGTGCTGCCGGGGCCGCGCACCGCGACGCGCTCGTCCCCCCGCCAGGTCCGCACCGCCTGCTTGCCGCCGTACATGATGCCCCGGTCGGCCTGCCGGAGCAGGAATTCGCCGACCTCGTGCGGGCCGGGCAGGAAGGCGAGCCGGTGCGGGGCCAGCCCGGCCCGCAGCAGTGCGGAGACCAGCCTGCGGGGGGTGAACGGATCGCGGCTGCCGGGGCGGACCAGGACGCTGTAGCCATGGAACAGGGCTTGCACCCAGGTCGAGTTGGGCACCGGGTGGTTGCTCGCCATGACTCCGGCGAACACCCGGCCGCGCGGCACCCACCGGGTGCAAAAGCCCTGGCCGAAGTCAGTCGCCGGGAGTTCCGCCGCGGTGGTCCCCGGCAGTGAGGTGATCTCCGCGCAGAGATCCGTGACCGCCAGCCGTACGGTCGTCGCCGTCAGGCCGGTGCTCAGCGTCACCCACGCGACGTACTCTTCGGGGCTCTCGCCGTCCAGCTCCGCGCCGGCGAACAGCAGGGCCGCCTCGGCGAACAGGTCCGCCCCGGGCGGCAGCCCGTCGGCGTGCCGGCGCATCCCGTTGAGCGCGGCCTGCGCCAGCAGCCGGGGGGCCTGGCCGACGTCGGCCAGCGGCTCGCCCAGGACGCTCAGCAGCACGGCTCGGTCGCCGCTCGGAACGGGCCGGCCGCCCGTCACCGGGTCGATGCGGATCATGCTCATCAGTACACCCCTTCGATGACGGCCACATCGTCGATGGCGCTGTACGTCTGGACGTCCGCGAGCCCGTCAGGCCCGCCCGCCGACATAGGCGGTACGCGCACCGCGCTGTCCCGCTCCAGGATGTTCGGCAGGAACATCTCGTCGGCGACCAGGTCCAGCCGGACCCGGCCGCGCTCGCCGTAGCCGACCAGCCGCCCGCCCTCGTCGATCAGTTCGAGCCGGGTGGTCTCCGGGAACGCCTCGAAGACGCAGGGGTATCCGTCGGCCTCCCGCCGCTCGCGCTGCGGCGCGACGCCCATCAGGCTGTTGCCGTAGACACCGACGACCGTGATGCCGGGGAAGAAGACCTCCTCGACCAGGCGCAGACTTTCGGCGCTGATGGAGGTGCCGGCCCAGACGATCGCCCGCACCTTCGAGCGGACCAGCTCATACAGCTCGGCGCGGGCGCAGATCGCCTCCAGCAGCGGGGGCGTGGTGTTCAGGACCGCGACGTCCTGGGTGCGCAGTACGGTCTCCGCCTGGTCGAGCAGATGCTGGATGTAGTCGTCGGCCTGCTGCCGCCGGCCACTGCCCAGCAGCCGCTTGACCCACCTCGGGTCGAGGTCGACGGTGTAGCAGAGGCTGTCGCCGAGCGCCGCGTAGCGCGAGACGTCGAAGCCGATGACGTGCGGGCCGCTCGGGCCCAGGTGCAGCCAGTTGCCGGTCTCCGGCACGCCCTGCCCGACCAGTCGGCGGTGCGCCCACTCCAGCAGCCGGGAGCGGTAGCCGCTGTCCACGATCCGCTTCGGCGAACCGGTGGTGCCGCCGGAGTCGTACACCCGGAAGGCCGCACCCCGGAATCCCCGCGGAATCAGGTCCTGGGCCGGGACCGTGCGCAACTCGGCGCTGACATCGGGGAAACGCAGGAGATCGGCCGCGCCGTGGACGTCGAGGACCGGATCGAAGCCCAGTCCGGCGCGTTGGGCGAGCCAGAACGGCGATCCGGTGGCGTCCCCGAAATGCCACGCCATCAGTTTGCGTACCTGACTGTCGAAGTCGTCTGACGTCATCGTGAACTACTTTCTCGACGGGCGCGATGGCGCATTCGCTTGTCCTCACATCGTGCGAGGCGTGCCTATCGGCCGGTTATCACCTGGTTATCGAAGGCGGGTCCGGAGGCCGGACGCGGCTGTGCCGGGAGCCGCGGGGCGGCTCCCGGCACAGGAGGCCGGTCAGGACGAATCTTCAGGAAGGTTTTCGGAAAAGGCCGTTCATCGGATAAGGCTGTTCAGGAGGGCTGTCGCGCGCCCTTGCCGGTCAGCCACAGGGCGAGCGCGCCCGCGATGAGCGGCAGTACGGCGACCAGCCCGAGCGCGCTGGTCATCGCCATCGACTTGGAGAGCGCGCCGGCCGCCGCCGAACCGATGGCGCCGCCGGTGAAGAAGGTGAGGTTGAGCAGTCCCATCGCGCCGCCGCGCCGCGCCGGGGGGATCCGGCCGGACATCAGGCCGGTGGTCACCACCTGCGTCACGGCGAACGCGGCGAAGCCGAGCGAGGCGCCGGCGACCAGCAGGACCGCCCCGCCGCCGTACACCCCCGCGCTCACCAGCAGCACCGCCGAGGAGGCCGCGGTCGCCGCGAGGAGCCGGCTGCCGCCGCTGCCCGCGGTGAGCCGGCCGGCCGCGCGGGACAGCACCGCGCCGAGCACGGCGCCCGGCAGCAGGGCGAGGCCGACGGTCAGCACACTCCAGCCGTAGTCCTGCACCAGCACCTGCGGCACCGCGTACATGGCGGCGAACAGGCCGCCGTAGACGCCCACTCCCACGGCAGCGGCGAGCAGGAACGTCCGGTCGGTCGCGAGCGACTTCGGCACGAAGCCGGTCGGCCGCCGCCGTACCCGGATCACCAGCGCGGTCGCGGCCAGCGCCACGACCAGGGCGGTGGTCAGCACCACGGGGCCGGACAGGGAGAGCGTCGGGGCCTGGATCAGCACCAGGAGCGCCGTCGCGGTGACGGTCAGCAGCACAGCGCCGGTGATGTCGACGGGCTTGCGGGAGCCGGGGCGGGTGGCGAGCCGCAGGCAGAACGGGACCGCGAGCAGTGACAGCACCGGCAGCACGACGGTCAGCCGCCAGCTCAGCCACTCGGTGACGACGCCGCCCATCAGCGTGGCGCAGGCGGAGAACGCCGCCATGGTG